>NZ_JBNGCU010000012.1:0-27622 GCF_049974945.1 Methanocrinis sp.
GACTCGCTCGACTACGCCGTGGTGGGGATCGGGATCAACGCCAACATCGACCCCGACCTCTTCCCCGAGGATTGGAGGGCCACCTCCATATCCGAGGAGCTTGGAAGAGAGGTCTTGCGGGTGGAGCTCGTCCGGAGAGTTCTGGAGGAGGTGGAGAGAGCCTCTGAGGAGATGGAGACGTCCTTTGACCGGATTTACCAGGATTGGAGGGACCGCTCCGCCACCGTTGGCCGGAGGGTCAGGATCGTCACCCGGAAGGGTGAGTTTGAGGGGCGGGCTGTAGCTCTGGAGGCCGACGGCTCCCTCCTGGTGAGGAGGAACGATGGCCGGATGGAGACGGTCCTCGCCGGGGACTGCGTACACCTCAGGCCCGCAAAATAGAAGGCCGAGCAGGGGCTGAGGAAGGGGCACCAACCTCTCTGACCCTCAACTGAGGTCGGCGGAGATTTGGCGGAGACTATTTGTAAATGGAGATTTTTGAGATGAAGGGGTGGTCGGAGAGATGAAGCGCAAAATAGGGGTAGAGGGGATAGCCAGAGATACGCTGTACTTCATCCTCGAGGCCTCCCGATCGACCCTGCCCGTGGAGTTCGCGGGGCTTCTGCGGGCCGAGAAGGGTGTGATCACAGAGGTGATCATGCTTCCGGGAACCGAATCGTCGAGCAAGAGCGCCCTGGTGCGCCTCTACATGCTCCCCAACATGAGGATCGCGGGATCGGTCCACAGCCATCCATCCTCCAACATCCGGCCATCTCAGGCGGACCTGATCTTCTTCTCCAAGACCGGCGACTACCACATAATCGCAGGCCCTCCGTTCGACGAGAAGAGCTGGAGATGTTACGACAGGAGGGGATTTCCGAGAGATCTCCCCATCCTGGACGTGGACGTCGAGGAGGAGGATGAAGGCTGGTTTGACTAGGGTTCTGGCTACGGGAACCTTCGACCTCCTCCACCCAGGTCATCTGATGTACCTGGAGCAGTCGAGAGCCCTCGGCGACGAGCTGGTGGTGATCGTGGCCAGGGACGCCAATGTCAAGCACAAGCCGAGGCCGATCATCCCTCAAGATCAGAGGTTGCTCATGGTCTCGGCCCTGGAGATGGTGGACAGGGCCATCCTCGGAAGCGAATCGGACATGTTCTCGCCGATCGAGGAGCTGAAACCCGAGATCATCACCCTCGGCTATGACCAGCACTTCGACGCCATCCTTCTCAAAGAGGAGCTGGCAACCCGCGGGATCGACGCCCAGGTGGTGAGGCTTGAGGGGCACGATCCCTGCCCCCTCTGCAGCTCCCGGGTGATAGTCGCGAAGGTGCTGGAGGAACGCTGCCCAAAGAGGGACAGGTCCGGCGCGAAAGATTGACCTTTGTTCCGGCCTCTCATGCGGCAGGCGGCCGCAGGCCTCGCGCCAAAGCGCCAGTTACTTATACCGACCGTCCCTCTTTGGCGGCTGTATGGCCCCCAAAGTCGCAGTCGGCGGCACCTTCGACCCAATTCACGACGGCCATCTAGCCCTCCTGAAGAAGGCCTTCGAGGTGGCGGGAGATGAGGGAATGGTGGTGATCGCCCTGACCTCAGACAGGATGGCCACCAGCCAGCGAGCCCGCCCCGTCCGGGACTTCGATACCAGGGTCCGGAACCTGGAGAACGCCCTGAAATGGGGTTTGGGGGCCGAGAGGTTCAAGATAGAGGTGCTCCACACCGTCTACGGATCGGCCATCGAGGAGGACTACGACGCCATCGTAGTCTCGCCGGAGACGGAGCCGATCGCCTGCAACATCAACGAGATCAGAAGGGAGAACGGCCTCTCCCCCCTCAAGATCGTGAGGATAGAGTATCAGATGGCCGAAGACGATGCCCGCATCTCCTCCACGCGGATCTGCGGTGGCGAGATCGACTCTCACGGCAAGATGCTCATCTAGGACGAAAGCTCTCAATCTTCGACCAGAGATGGGATCGGGGTGACAGACGGCGGCCAGAGGGTCGCAGGCGACCGTAATCCATATCAACTCACACAATAAAAGGGCGAAGCATGACCCTTCGCCTCTTCGCGCTCTTCGCGCTCTTTTCAGTCTGCATTCTGCCTGCCGTGGGGGAGAGATATTCAGAGGAAAATCCGCTATATCCTCTGGCCTGGTACAACAAGGGCGTGGCTCTTTCGGCCCTGGGAAGATACGATGAAGCGATCCTGGCCTTCGACAACGCCATCGAGCTGGACCCCGAGTACGCCCTCGCCTGGAACAGCAAGGGCATCGCCCTGAACGCCCTGGGAAGTCGCGAGGAGGCCCTGGACTGCTACAACCGGTCCCTGGAGATCGAGCCCGCTTATGCGCCGGCCTGGAACAATAGAGGGGTCGTTCTGGAGGCTCTGGGAAGGTTCGATGAGGCGCTTCAATCTTACGAGAGGGCCATCGAGATCGATCCGGACTTCGCCCTGGCCTGGAGCAACCGGGGCGGGATCTTCTACAGCTCTGGTGATTATAACAGGTCCATCAGCTGCTACGAGAGAGCCCTAGAGATAGACTCCCGGCAGAAAGAGGCCTGGAACAACATGGGACGATCTCTATACGCGGCGGGCCAATACGAGAAGTCTCTTGAATGTTACGAAGAGGCCCTAAATCTAGATCCGGGATACTCCCCGGCCTGGAACAACAGGGGGATCGCCCTCGGCACCCTCGGCCGTCACCAGGAGGCCGTCGGCTGCTACGAAGAGGTTCTGAGGCTCGATCCAGGATACGCTCCCGCCTGGTACAACAAGGGGGTGGCCCTGGGCGCTCTGGGAAGGTTCGATGAGGCTTTGTCCTGCTATGAGGAGGTCACGAAGCTCGATCCAGGATATGCGCCGGCCTGGAACAACATGGGGATCGCCCTCGGAGTTTTGGGGCGAGAGGAGGAGTCGCTCGAGTCCTACGAGGAGGTCACGAAGCTCGATCCAGGATACGCTCCCGCCTGGTACAACAGGGGCCTGGCCTTCGCCTCCCTCGGACGTTACGAGGAGGCGATCGCATCTTACGATGAGGCCCTCAAGCTCGATCCAGGATACGCCGCCGCCTGGAACAATATGGGGATCGCCCTGGGCGCCCTGGGGAGGCATGAAGAGGCGATCGCGTGCTACGAGAGGGCCCTGGAAGCGGGAGCCGGAGAGGACAACGCAGAGAATGGGACAGAGGCGACCTCAGAGGATAATCCCGCCCTTCAGAACGAGACGGAGCCGGGGGACGGTCAAGAACTGCAAAGTCCAGCCGCGGAGAGCGAACCCGCCCCTCCGATCACTGAAGAGGGGACTGTTAACATCGAGGCGACCGGGGAGTGATTGGGGATGCAATCTCTTCGCAAAAGCGATAGGATCCCATCCCTTTAGGGGGGGGGAGCATTCACTCCTGGTCCCCCATGCTGACGTTTCTGAGCCTCTCGAGGCCTCTTATCTCCTCGATGACCGAGACGACGGACCAGGGGACGAGCCGCTTCCAGCCGTCGTCTCCGGCCAGCATCATCCTTCTTATGGCGGTTCCAGAGTAGACCTCTCTCCTGTACATCGGCGGCCTTCTCACCTCCACCCCGGCCTCGGCGAAGAGCTGGACTACCAGGGGGTTATTGGAGTAGACCAGGTCGAAGTTGGGGGTCATGGCTGCGACGTGAGATACCCAGACCGCGTTCCTGGCCATATCCTCCAGGGGTATGACGTAGCAGGTGACATCCAGCCCCTGAAGGGCGGGCCAGATCATGCTTATCCTCTCTCCGGCGGTGAAGGGGTTATCGGAGGTGTGGCTCGCCTGGGCAGATCCTATGCCCACCACGATCTCGTCCACCTCCTCGACGATCTTCTGGAGGACGGCCTGGTGGCCCAGGTGGTAGGGCTGAAACCGCCCTATGTACAGGCCTCTTCTCATAGGATCTCTTTTCCGATCAGCTTTATGGCCCTCTCCTTGTTGGGACCGATGGGCGAGCCGACGACTATCTGGGTGACGCCGGTCGCGATGAGCTCTTCCATCCTCGCCTTGCAGTCGTCGGGGGTGCCAGAGACGGAGAAGGCCCTGATCATCGTCTCGCTGACGGCCCCCAGGGCAGAGCCGAAGTCGCCCCTGGCTATGGCGCCGGAGACGGCCGCCGCCTCCTCGGGCTTGATCCCGTGGCGCGAGAGGACCGTCTCGGGAGACCCGGCCACGATGAAGGCGACGACGATCTTGGCCTCAGCGACCGCCCTCTCGCCGTTCTTGTCGGCGCTGAAGCTGGTATAGGCGCAGATCTCCACCTCTTCGGGGTCGCGGCCCGCCTTCTCTGCCCCCTTCTTCACCAGGGGGACGGCATATTCGAAGTCGTCTGGATGGCTCGCGTTGACCAGGACGCCGTCGGCGATCATCCCCGCCGTCTCCAGCATCTTGGGACCCTGGGCCCCGATGTAGATGGGGATCTCCCCCGCCTTGAAGGCGAGCTGGGCTCCGGCCATCCCCAAGGACTCGACCTTCTTCTTCGCCAGGAGGTCTCGGAGAGCCGATACCGACTCCTTGACCGCGGTGAGGGGCTTCTCCCAGGAGATCCCCATGGCGTCGAAGGTCGCCTTGTCGCCGGGGCCGATCCCCAAAATCGCCCTCCCCCCGGAGATCTCGTTTATCGAGGCGATACTGGAGGCGGTGACAGCGACGTTCCTCGTATAGGGGTTGGTGACGCCGGTTCCGAGCTTGACCTTGCTCGTGGCCAGGGAGAGTATGGCGAGGGTTGAATAAACGTCTCTGTTGTTGTAGTGATCTGTGATCCAGATGGTATCGAAGCCCGCATCCTCCGCCAGCTTTGCCATGTAGCCCACCTTCAGGGCGGGCTCATTTGGGACGAACTCTATTCCGAACAATTTCCTCTCTCCAGGAGTATCCGGTCTCCCGGGGAGAGGCCGAAGAGATCTCTCGCGCTCCCCCCGTTGACCGCAATTTCCGCAAACTCATGGGATCCAATGGTTATAAGGGGTTCGACGCCTCCGGCCTCGGCGTAGGTTCTCGCCCTCCTCAGACTTCTGCCCGAAATCCTGACCTGATCCCAGGGGATCTCGTCTGTGTTCAGGATCAGGTTTCCAAATCCGTCGACGTAGATCACCTCTGCCTCGACTCCCTCTCCGATCCGTCTGGCCCTGCCGAAGTCGAGGGTCACCGGCTCCACCCTCGGTCCGAAGCTCCCGGGCGTCTCGCCCAGGGCGAGCAACGCCGCCACGGGGGCGAAGATGTCCCTCCCGGCAAAGGTGGGGGCAGCGCCCTCGGCGAACCCGGGATCGATCATCCAGGCCGTCGGATCGCCCAGGGATCGCGCGGCAGGGATCAGAAGGCCGTTGTCGGGACCGACGAAGATCTGGCCGCCGCTCTCGACGACGAGGCCGAGCCGGTCGGTCCCGACGCCGGGGTCGACGACGGCCAGGTGAACCGTCCCCTCTGGAAAGTGTCGGGCTGTGGTCATCAGGGCGAAGGCCCCGGCCCGAATGTTCTGGGGCGGTATATCGTGGGCCACGTCCACCAGGGTCGCGTCTCTGGCCAGAGAGAGGATCGCGCCCTTCATATGAGCGGGGTAGAGGGACCCAAAATCCGATAGCAGGGTGATGATCGGTCTCTCAGAGGAACTCTGCATGACGATCCCTTTCACCTTCGCGGATTAAGTCGTTATCCTGGCCCTGGCGAATCGCCGCGATCCGAAAGCCGACCCCCCCCCTTACGAATCGCCGATCATTCGGACCACTGAGCCCAGACCGTGATCTGATGGAAAAGTTCAACAGGGAGAAAGGTTTATGGCACTCTCCGGGAGATGAAATAGCATGGCAGATTGCGAACTTTGTGGACTTGCTAAGCCAACCCTGGTACCGGTGAGAGTTCAGGTGCACACCATTGCAAACCCCGAGGGGGCCTACAAGGGTCTCTGTCAGGACTGTCTGGACTCCTGTGAGGCGGCCTACCAGCAGCATTTCGGCGAGAAGGAAGAAGAGAAGAAGTAGAGCTCGATTCGCGCATTTTTCTTTTTTGATCGTCCTTTCGAGCCGCTTTGCCGTCCAAGGTCAGACGATGGAGGGAGGATGCAGAAGGAGGAGAAGGTGGTCGTGGTCCTGCTCTTCATGGCCCTGGGAACTCTGGCCGTCGCCTCCTGGGCCCTGGGGGACTTCGATCCCGATCCGAAGGCCGGTCCCCGTCCAGTCTCGATAGTCGCCGAGGGGACGGTGAGCAGAGTCCAGACCACCGACGGTGGCCACCTCATCCTCCGGCTTCAGTCCTCCTCCATGCCCATATTCGTGAGCCGCGAGAGCGGCGCGGAGATTGTAGCAGAGAGGGTGGCCAAGGGCGACCGGATCCGGGCATGGGGCGAGATCGCCGAGTACGAGGGCCGCCGGGAGATGGTGGTCAAGAGGCCCGAGGACTTGGAGGTCCTCTGACGCTGCATCGCGGCAAAGGTTAAGCAGATCCGGGAGGAGATATAATTCCAGAGGAGACCGTAGAGGATCTTCGAGGAGGATGAATATGGTGGAGGTTTTTCAGCTGGACGAGAAGACGCTCTACGCCGAGGATGAAGAGTGGCGGATCGAGCTTGAGGACGGATCGCCACTGCGGCTCGGGATCGTCTTTGAGGCCGTGGACCTGGCGGGGACCGAGGGGTTCGAGGACGAGGAGTACTCAGTGGTGATGGAGGCGGCGATCGTCCCCTCGCCCGAGAGCCTGGATGAGGATGTGATCCTGGAGGTCTCCGAGGAGGAGAGACCGAGCCGCCACGGCCTCATATTCGATCTCTATCGGCATTATGGCGGTGTTCCGGTCAACATCGACGCCCTCCAGCCCGCAAGAGCCTCCTGCGGGGCCTCGGCCTTCGTCGCCGACCAGGTCGTTCGAGGCCAGAGGACCGCCTCGGGAGAGACGATCGAGGTGAGGCACTTTCGAACCGTGGAGGACGCCCTGCCCTTCACCAGGGAGTTTTACGTCTTCATGTCACCCATCGTCTTTGAGTTCCTCGACTGGATCTTCGACCAGCCCCTCGGCCAGGGGACCGGCCGGGATAAGATCAAGATGCTCTCGAAGGGCCATCCCGGCTGACCAGTCTCGGGGCCTCCCCGCAAAGATCTGGATATTTGGATAAGGTTATTATCAAATGCATTCCATAAACCCGGGTGGAGGAGAGATATGTACCTGAGCATAAGGCGCTACAAGACCGACGAGGCTTACGTCGGCGAGGTGATGAGGCTGGTGGAGGATCGGTTTCTGCCCATGATCAGAGAGATCCCCGGTTTCATCAAATACTACGGGGTGGACTGCGGCGACGGCCTGGTGGCCTTCATAAACTTCTTCGAGGACGAGGCGGGGGCCGAGGAGTCGAACACCATCGCCTCGGAGTGGGTGAAGGAGAACCTCGCCAACTACTTCCCGCTCCCGGCCGACATCGCCGCCGGAAAGGTGATGGTCAGAGGCGAGAAGGAGAGCTGAGGCCGAAGAGCCAAAGGCCGCCGAACCGTTTTGCGGTCGTCGATTGGAGTGGCGATAGATATGGCGCAGATCGAGACCCGTCCCTTCGGAAGAGCCGACCGGGATGTCACCGTCGTGGGGCTCGGGGGCGAGGGGGTCCTCCGTACATATGGCGAGGAGACTAGGGCGGCTCGGGTGATCGAGGAGGCCGCAGCCCAGGGAATCACATACTTCGATACAGCCCCCGCCTACTCGGGGAGCGAAGGCTACTTTGGCTCTTTCTGGCGCTCCCACCATGAGCTCAGAGACGGCATCTTCCAGACGAGCAAGTCGGCGGCCCGGGATGCGCGTGGCGCACGAGCCGACTTGGACCGGACCCTCAAGACTCTTGGCATCGACCATTTGGACCTGTGGCAGATCCACGACGTAAGGACCCGCCGGGACCTCCAGGAGATCGAGGGCCCGGGCGGGGCTCTCGAGGCCTTCGTCGAGGCGAAAGAGAGGGGTCTCGTGGGGCTCATAGGGGTGACTGGCCACCACGACCCGTCGGTCATCACCCGCGCCGTCGAGAGCTGGCCCGTCGACTCGGTCCTCATCCCGGTGAACCCTCTGGAGGGAGTTCTCGGCGGGTTTCTCGACTCGACCCTCCCGGCAGCCAGAGAGCGAGGAGTCGCCGTCGTGGGGATGAAGGTTCTGGGGGGCTCCCACTACATCAACCCCCGGGCCGGGATCAGTCCCGATCTCCTCATACGGTACGCATTATCCCAGGATATATCCCTCGCCATCGTCGGCTGCTCGACCCCCGAGGAGGTCCGGCTCCTCGCAAGCTTGGGCCGAGATCCAGAGCCGCTCTCCGCCACAGAGGAGGAGCGCCTGCTCGCCCTCTTCAGGCCCTACGCGAGGAGGCTCGCCTTCTATCGCGGGGCTTTATGAAGCCCCTCTTCTCGGCAGACCTATAGTCTCCTTGTAGGAGCTGCCTCTTCAGGCCCTCTCCGACCGAAATCCTTATATTCGACAAATGCCGTAGGAGAGTACGGCATGTAACGTGCCATTTCCTCCCTCCTTTACCCTCTATTTTTTCTTCTTCATCCCTGCCCTTTTCTCACCCAGTCCTTCTCCGGTCCCGCTTTCGTCTCCTTTAAATAAGACCAGATCAGCCTTTTCAAGCATATGCACGACCCTCTGCGGAAGATCGACGACCTCGTCTCTGCCCTGGAGGAGCTGCGCCTCCACGTCGGCCCCACCGACCTGAAGGTGGGAGAGAAGAGGGTGAACGGCCAGCTCTACATCTCCCTGGCCAACGCCTGCCTGCGCAACCGGGCGGCGCTCCTCTACGGCGGAATGGGCGCGAACAAGACCACCCTGGTAAACCTCCTGGGTTCCGCCTTCACCGGCCTCTCCTTCGACCAGGTCGAGAACCTGATGATCACGGGCCATCCCGAGCAGACCGAGGAGAAGATGTTGGGGTTCATCGACCCGCGCCAGTGGTCCTGCCCTCCCGCCACCACCTCGTCCGGACCTTCTCGATCTTCGGACCGTTCGGGATCGTCGATCCGTCTGGGATCTTCTTCTTTCGACGAAGAACCAGAAGCGATCCAGGTCCTCTGGACTCCCTGGGCTCGGTCTCGGTGGAAGGTGATAAACGAGATCAACCGCTTCCCCTCCGGAAAGCAGAACCTCTTTTTGGAGCTGCTCCAGAAGCGCAAAGTCGGCTACGCCGGAGAGACCCTGGACTTGGGGGATACCTGCTACTTCGCCACCATGAACCCCGACTTCAGCGCCACCTATCCCCTGGACGAGGCTCTCCTCGACCGGATATCGATCTCGGTCCCCGCGACCCAGCCCGACTTCCTCGCCGGCCTCGCCCTGGCCGAGAGGGAGGGAGAGATCAGGGAGCTGGCCGAGTCCCTGCCCCGTCTCACCCCCGGGGAGTTCGAAAGCCTTCCAGAGATGACAGCTTCGGTAGATCTCGATAGCCAGGTGGAGCTCTCCATAATCACTCTGTTGAGAGACTTCACCCTCTGCGAGAGGGCGCCGGCCTTCGACAAGACCCAGCTCTCCGGCGGCTCGAAGCCCAGCCGGGGACTCTGTGCCGGATGCCACTACTTCAACAACCCCGAGGTCTGCTGCTGGCAGGTCGACGAGGGGCTCTCCGACAGGGTGAGGCAGGACCTGCGGTCCTACACCAGGGCGATGGCCCTCCTCCTCGGCCTCGCCGATTCGGAGACGAAGATCGAGGTCTTGAGGACCGTCGCGCCCTACGTCCTCTGGCATCGGCTCTCCCCCAACAGGACGATGCTGGAGCGTCCCCCCTACTACGGGGCAAGGCGGCTTCTCTACGCCAAGGACCTGGTCGAGAAGAGCATCAACCGGACGCTGAACGAGCGGGGGGAGATGAACATGATCTTCGCCCGGGCCGTCGACGGCGAGATATCGCCCATGGAGGCGATGGAGGAGCTCTCGGGCTACGACGACCCCATAGCGAGGCTCGACTATGCGAGGGCTCTGGAGAGGATGGTTTGAAGCTCTCGGGGTTCATGGACCAGGCCTACAGGGGGAAGGTGAGGAGGGAGAAGAGGCTCGAAGAGAGGAGGGGCGCGTTTCTGCTGGGATTTGAGGACCTGGCAGCAAGGCTGAAAGAGAGGCCGAAGAGGGTCCAGGTGGAGGAGCTCGCCCCGAAGGATGCGGACTCCATCCTCGAGCTCGTCGTCTCGGCATCGCCAAAGGACAGAAGGGAGGAGACTATATGGGGCCTCCTCTCGAGCCTCGCCGCCGAGAGGCTCGAAGAGCCCCTGGTCATGCCGCCCCGAAACTACGCCGGCCTGGAGATGAGGAGGGGGACGATCGTCCTTGAGGGCGAGGCCCCGGCCCCCGGGCCAAAGGCCGGGGGCGCCGGCGGGGCGGGCCGGATTCTGGGGACGAGAGCCCACCACCTCGGAGAGAAGATGGCCGGCGGAAGGCTGGTCGTCCGGGGCGGGGCTGGCGACTACCTGGGCCAGGAGATGGAAGGCGGGGGGATCGTCTGCGCCTCCTGCGGCGATTACGCCTTTCGGAGGATGGCCAAAGGATGGGGCGTCGTCGGTGGCGATGCAGGAAACTACCTCGGGGTCGGAAACTCCGGCGGCAGGATCGCGGTCAAGGGGAGGGCCGGCGCGAGAGCGGGCTGGCTGATGAGGTCGGGCAGGATCAGGATCGGAAAAGGGGCGGGCGAGTACCTGGGCCTCATGATGAGCGGAGGCGTGATCTCGGTCGTGGGCCGAGTCGGGTCGAGGGCGGGCTGGAGGATGAAGGGAGGTGCCATCACCGCAGACGGTTATGGTCCTGAGGCGGGGGAGGGGAAGGTTGGAGGGAAGATACTCCGAAGAGAGGCTCCTTGAGGTCTGGGAGCGGTCCCGGTCGAACTGGCATCGTCCCCAGCTCCCCAGGCCGATCATCGAGAGATCAGAAGAGGGCGAGATCTTCCCCTTCAAGAACTACAGGATCGTCGTCGGCCCGGAGATCCTGGAGAAGGGCGACCGGTATCTGGAGAACCTCTTCGACCACCTGATCGTCCACTATCTCTTCTGCCCGCGATCCCTGGAGACGGCCGGAAGACTCGCCCTGGCGGCCCGGGAGGGCCTCGCGAGCGGTGACAGAAGCCAGGCCCGAAGGATGGTCAACATCTTCTCCGACCTCGTCGTCGATACCTTCCGCCTGGAGCGGAGCGGGGAGGACGAGGAGAAGGTCCTCCTGGGCTGGGGGGAGCTGACAAAGCAGGATCTTTCGCCCCTGGACGAGGCGGTGGTGGGGTTTCTCGCCGACCTCTGGGGGGTGGACCTTCCATCATCGGACCTTCCCCAGTCGGAGCTGCTCCTCTCGGTCTTTTCCTGGGGGATCAGGGACAGAGCGAAGTGGCCGAGACAGTGCATGCAGATGGCCCGGATCCTCGAGCCCCTGGAGGGCGGCCTTCTGGGCAGAGGGGCGGTCCCCTCGATCGAGGGGCTCGGCGGAGACGCCCGTTCAGCCCCCCTCTCGGGGCTAGCCTCGGAGCTAGAGCCCGAGGTCTACAGGGAGACGCTGTCGGTCCTGGGGCTCGACGGAGATTTGAAGCGCTGGTACCGGGACCAGAGCTACAGCATAGTGATCAGGCCCACAAGCCGCGTTCGGCAGAGCTGGTACCCCTCAAGCCTGGTCAAGTGGCGGCTCTCAGATCCGCCCAGCGAGCTCGACGTCGCCTACTCCATGAGCCTCGCCTCTCGGCTTATACCGGGAGTCACCACCTACAAGGGGATGGAGGAGAGCTGCGGTATGGCGGCGGGAGGGGAGAGGGTCCCCGACCTTCTGGTCGTCCTCGACAGCAGCGGGTCGATGGACGGCCACCGCCGGGGTACCAAGACCCATGCCGCCACCCTGGCCGCCTTCAAGGCGAGCACCTTCGCCCACGCCCAGGGGGCGGAGCTGGCGGCCATCAGCTTCAGCGACCGGATGGTGGTCTGTGAGTGGACCAGAGACCTCTCCGCCGTGGAGGAGGTACTCGTCCAGCACCTGGGGTCGAGGACCCACATCCCCGGAGAGGAGGTGCTGAATCTGGCGGAACAGAGGCCCGGCTGCCTCATCCTCTGCATCACCGACACCCACATCCAGAACCTCTACAGCGAATGGGACTCGATCCAGGAGGCGGCAAAGGTCGGACGTTTCGTCCTCTTCTCCATCGACGAGGCTAACAGGAACAGGAAGGTGGACGAGGCCCTCGGCGACCTCGGAGCCGTCTACCGGATCAATCGGCTCGAAGACCTCTTGTCATTGGTCATCGAGACCGCCGAGGAGGCCTATCGCCCCCGGGAGCCCTCGCCGGACCGCCGGGACGGGGAAAGTTTTATCTCCTCTGAGTGAATGGGGTCAGCCTGAAGTGCCGGGGTAGGGTAGTTGGACATCCTTTGGGACTGTGGATCCCATGACCCGGGTTCGAATCCCGGCTCCGGCCCTAACTTTGGCGGATTATATACGTCTGTTTTTATTTCTCTCCCCGCGGGGCCGCCCTCCAGAAGACGATCTCCAGGAGGACCGCCGTCGGCGTCCCCTCGGCCCGGGCTTGCTCCCAGGCCCGGACGACCGTCGCCTCGGCCTCCTCCGGGGAGGGGGCGAAGCGGGGGATGGCCATGGCGTCGAGGAGCTTCGGAGTCAGCCTCCCCATGGGAACCTGGCCCGCTATCGTCTCCCCCTCGCCGCCTCGATGGCTGATTATCATCAGCAGAGGAATTTTGTAGAGAGAGTTCAACGAGGCGAGGGCGTTGATGCTGTTGCCGAGGCCGGAGTTCTGCATCAACAAAGCTGGCCTCTTTCCGCCCATGTAGGCTCCGGCGCATATCCCGACCCCTTCCTCCTCCCGGGTCGCGGGAACGTGAGCGATCTCGGGGTCGGCGTCCACCAGGGATAGAAGCTCCCGGAGGTTGACGCAAGGAACGCTGGCGACGAAGTCGACACCCGCCCGCTTTATACCTCTATAAACCGCCTCTGATGGAGGGCTGACCGATGCCTTCTGCGACCTATCTATCTTCGTCAAATTGCTCCCCTCCCGGCCCCTTCTTCGAGTTCTCCATCACGAGTCCACCAAGATCACGGCTCGATCCACTCGATATCGATCCCATCGTTCAGCTCTATGACCGCCGCATATCCCCGGCGCATCTCCCCGACGTTGACCACTTTGGTGGAGCCGATCTCCGCCACCCCCCGATCCTCGTGGATGTGGCCGCAGATCAGAAGGTCGGGCTGGCGCTCTTCGACGAAGCGGCGGAGGCCGACGGACCCGGACCTATCACCGCTGTACGTCAGATCCCTGGAGTTTCGAGGAGGCTGGTGAGTGAGGACGATCCTGTGGCGAGAGTCGGATATCTGCCCATAAAGCCGGGTCAGCGATTCGTGGATCTCTTCATCTGTATGGTGGTAGCGGTTCGCGTCTTCCAGCGGTCTCGGATCGCAGATCACGGTGCCGCCAAAACCGACGAAACCGCAATCGCCATGCTGGCGAGAGCCGCGGTGGATCATCCCCAGCCCCGCCTCTTTCCAGATCTTTGGTGCGATCTCCTTTGGGTCCATGTTTCCTGGAACGATCAGCACCGGGGGGCCAAGACCTGCCAAAGCTTCAGCGACGGGCCTCGCCCGATCGGCAGATCCCAGGTTGTGAAGATCGCCGCAGAAGGCGATCAGATCCGTATCTGCATCTATATGCGGAAGCATTTCAGCACGGCCATGGAGATCGGCCATTCCGAGGATTATCATGAGACCACCATTCCACCTATTTTTTCGCCATCCTTAATTGGCAGAAGAGCTGTTAGGAGGAGGGGTTAGCCATCGGATCTGGATCCGGTGCGCCCTTCAGGGACGAGGGCCTGACGTCGAAGCCGTTATGCGGGTCGTTTCATCTCCCTCTCATACCCCCAGGCTGGGCGGCTCTCTGGTGATGCTTTCGCCCTTTTGCGGCTTTTCTCCTCCGAAAGGAGAGTGGGGGGTCGGCTCGTATAAATCTTGTCCTCATACTATCGATGCTGGCCACGACCTCTATAGTTATGATCAAATATATATCCCGGGAGCGATTCGCCACCGGTGCCGCGGTCCCTCTCGCAAATCTTCCCCTTGCGGGGATGAGTTGATAAAGGATCGGCCCATGAAGCGGGGCCTGAAGATGATCTGCCAAAGATGTGGCTTCTGCTGCATAAATCTCGACGTGATGGTGGTAAACCCCAGATCGATAAGGCCCGACGGGACGATCGACTCCTCGGACCCGGGCACCATGATCAATAAGCAGGGGGGCAGGAAGTGCCCCCATCTCGCCTATATTGGAGATGTGGCGGTCTGCACGATCCACGATCTCTCCTGCTATCGGGGTACGCCCTGTGATCGGTTCGACCAGATCGGCCCCCAAGACGGCTTCTGCGTCCTCGCAGCCTACTTCAAAAGCTCGCCCTCAGCGGAACTCTGATCTCCACAAAGCTCTGATACGTGAATGCAAAACTTATAAATGTAGTCGCCATACCATATATGTCGGAGGTGAACGAGATGGCAGAATTTCTGGGAATCGTCGAGAACGGCAAGTTCAGGATACTGGAGCCGACGGAGCACTGCTGCGCTGTGAGGCTGACCAAGCTGATCAAGCCGAGCCTATCGGATGAAGGGGCTATCGAAAAGCACCAGATAGACCTCTCAGAGGATGAAGGGATGGCGATAATGGTCGAAGGAACCATCGACAAAGAGGAGCTCTGGATGTACGAGGCCAAGGTGATCGACAGTGCTGGACCGATCCTCTCGGCAACGGTCAGGAAGAGCTTTGGCGGATAGTGACGACCTTCCGAGATCAGACCTGACGCCAGCGCCCGCGTCTCCCATCGCGGGCTCTCTCTTTTATCTAGAACCAAAATATCGCCAAAAGCCCTACCGCGATCATGGGCAGGAATATCAAGGCGACCCGAGACCCAAACTCCCTCGTCCCCAGGATGAAGGTGATCGACAGCTTTACCAGGGTGTTGGTCATGGTGGCGAGGGTTATAGCCGCCACCGCAACCCCCTCCTTCATCTCGCTCGTCTCGGCGAGGGTCGCGAGGGAGAGGGTTATGGCGTCGACATCCGCTAGGCCCGCCACCAGGCTTGCGGCGTAGGTCCCGGCCTGGCCGAAGTAGATGTTGGCTATCTTCGAGATGAGGAGGACGAGGGCGAAGAACGCCCCGAACTTGAGGGCGGGCGATAGCTTGAAGGGGTCAGAGAGGTTGACGTCCGTCTCTATCGTCTCCCTCTTTCTGAAGAGGAGGAGGGCCATGACGACCCCAACCACCGTCATGCTGGCGAGAGGAAGAAAGAGCGGGAAGAAGAGCGACCTGTTCACCACGAAGACCTCGAGAAGGACCCGAGGAAACATGGTGCAGCTGGCGATGGTGGTGGCGAAGACCGCCGAGGGGATCACCTCGCGATGGGCTCTCGCCTCCGCGGCCATGGTGGTGGCGACGGCGGTGCTGGAGACGAGGCCACCGAGGGCTCCGGTGATGGACAGACCTTTCTCGGTCCCGAAGATCCTGATCATGACGTAACCTACGTACCCTATCAGGCTGACGAGAACCACCATCAGCCAGATGTTCCGGGGGTTCAGGACCTGGAAGGGGCCTATGGTCGAGTTGGGAAGTAGGGGGAGTATCACCAGGGCCACCGTCCCCATCTTCAGGGTGTCGAGGAGTTCCTCCTCCCTGATGATCTCGACGTACCGATGAGCGGTCTTCTTGACGGCCAAGATCACCGTCACCAGGATCGCCAGGGCGATGGCCAGCATCATGGTATCAGGAGAGTGACAGAGGACCCCGAGGATGAAGGCGATCACCGCCGCCACCTCCGAGGTGAAGTCGAGCCTGCCCAGGTTGGTCACGCTGACGGCGTAGCCCACCGCCACCAGAAGAGCGAAGCTGGCGGAGGCCACCATGATGAAGGTTCCGCCGTAGATAACCGCGAGATGGGCGGAGAGGGCGCCCAAGAGCGAGATCAGGATGAAGGTCCGAAGCCCCGCCACCCCTCGCTTCTTCTTCTCCAGGAGGTCGCGTTCCCGCTCGGTCCCGATGAGAGCTCCGATGAGGATCGAGATCAGGAAGGGGTATAGGTCGCTGAAGGCTATCGCCTCCAGGTTAAGATAGCCAAAGTCCATCACTTTATCCATGCCGCCTTCAGCTAATAATTTTTCCATGGAGCCGCCGAGAGGGAAATGAGCAGGGCTCTCCGCCCCGGCACCCCAGCGTCAGGTTATTGATCCTCAAAGGTCATGGGATGGATAGATGGCATTTGACGATCAGGTAATCGATGCCGACGCCGACGTTGATGTCGATGCCAATGTCGACTCCGATGTCGATATCGACGCCGACGACTACGCCGAGACTCTCGACCGCCTTCGTCGGTGCATAGACCTGCTGGAAGGGGTCTACGGCCTTCCGAAGAGGCGGGGATTGAGCCCCGTTGACCTCCTCGTCCAGACGATCCTCTCCCAGAACACCACCTCAGCGAACACTCACCGGGCCTTCGATAACCTCAAGAGAAGGTACCCGAATTACCAGTCCCTCCTGGACGCCCCCGACGAGGAGGTAGCCCGCATAATCCGCTGCGGAGGGCTCGCCAAGATAAAGACGAAGAGGATCAAAGAGGCCCTGGAGACGATCAAGGAGCGGGGGGAGAGGACAGGGATAGATCTGGATTTCTTGAAGGACGAAAGCCCGGAGGAGGCGCGCGACTACCTCATGACCCTTCCGGGGGTCGGGCCGAAGACCGCGGCCGTCGTCCTCCTCTTCGCCTTCAAGATGCCCCTCCTCCCGGTCGACACCCACGTGAACAGGCTCTCTCGCAGGCTCGGCTTCGTGCCCGAGGGGGCGAGCCTCGAGGAGGCGGAGCGGATCCTCGAGAAGATCACGCCGGAGAGCAAGTACTGCTCGTTTCACGTCAACCTGATCAGGCACGGACGAGCCGTCTGCAGGGCGAGGTCCCCTTCCTGCGACGAATGCGTCCTCGCGGAGATCTGCCCCAACCCGGACCGGGCGGGGCAAAAGGGTTAAATGGTAGAACGCCAACCGAAGGGGCACTCGCTGATATTCGCGCTCCGGTAGTGTAGCTCGGCCAATCATGCGGGACTCTCACTCCCGCGACTGGGGTTCAAATCCCCACCGGAGCATTCACTTCTTCTACGTCTCGGCTCCCTTCAGAGATCCAGCTTTTGATCTCCCGGGCTGCGCCGATCGTATCACCGCAGATCTGGGGGATGAAATCCTGGGGAAGCTTCTGGTGCAGCGGTATCGTCTCGCTCGCGGCGAGGGCCTTTGCGCCGTCGAAGTTGACGTAGGCGACCCGGGCAGTGAGCTCGCTTGCGGGCCTGCCGAAGGACGATCCCGGAAGGATGGCCACCCCCCTCTCGGAGAGGAGCCTCTCGCAGAGGGTGACTCCGTCAGCGATCCCCCTTCTCGATAGGGAGTCGGCCAGGGGCGAGAAGTCGAGGAAGAGGTAGAAGCCGCCCTCGGGAGCGTGGACCCTGACCCCAGCCTCGCTGAGGATACCCGCGAACTCGCCGCCCAGAGCCGAGAGGAGCCTTCTTGCGTGCCAGAGATACCTCTCCATGGCGATCCCGCCCCGGAAGGCGTGGACCGCCGCAAACTGGATGGGGGCGGAGACGGCGGTGTAGGTCTCGCTGGCGACGGTGGCCATCGCCTCCAGGAGCCAGTCCAGGTCCGGCGGGAAGGTGAAGGTGCCCAGCCTCCAGCCTCCGGCGCCGCACCACTTGGAGAGGCCCGAGCTTATGATCGTCCCCTCGGGGTAGAACCGGGCCACCGAGACGTGCTCGCCCCGGTGGTGGAGCTGGCCGTAGATCTCGTCGGAGAGGAGGATCACCTCGTACTCCCTCGCCACATCGGCTATCTCCTCCAGCTCGGTCGGGGTGTAGGTGAGGCCGTCGGGGTTTCCGGGGTAGTTGAGGATCAGGATCCGGGGACGGTAGACGTCCTGCTCGCTCTCCAGGAACCGGGCCAGCCTCTCGGCGGTTATGTGCCACTTATCGTTGAAGGTGGTGTGCAGGAGCCGGACCTTCTTCCCCAGGATCTGGGCCTGGGGGACGTAGGAGACCCAGGCGGGGGTGGGGACGATGATCTCGCCGTAATAGACGAGCTGGAGGATGAACATCAGCTCCTTCGATCCGGGGCCGACGATGACGTTATCGGCGCTCGCACTCAGGTTGTCCTTTTGTCGGTGGAAGTCGGCCACCGCCTCCTTCAGGGCGGGTAGCCCCCTCACCGGGAGGTAGTCCTTCTCCGAGGCGTAGAGCCGCAGGGCGTTGACCACCGGGGTCGGGACGGGGAAGGGCGACTGGCCGAGCCCCAGGTTGTAGATGCACTCTCCCTGGCTCTTGAGAATCTTGCACCTCTCGTTGATGGCGAGGGTCGCCGAGGGCTCGACTCCTCAGACGTTTATGTTGAGGCTGACGTGTTTACGAAGGGCCATCTCTCTCGACTCCATCTTCAAAGCTCTAGGGGCTCGATCAGTCCGATAGTATCATCTTCATCGACCGAATCGGTCAGAACGGCCGGATCGCCCAGTAGGATAGAAGTTCTGTCGAGCCTCTGATATAACATTTATTAGAGATGCGGACAAATCCGGGTCCCTGCAAATGGAAGTGAGGTTTGGATGATGAGATTGTTGGTGGATTTGAGGTCGGGGTTGAAGCGGCGTTTGATGATCTTGATGGCGGTCTCGACGCTGGTTCTTCTCGCGGCGGTGGCCCTGGCCGCGGAGGAGACGGTCACGCTGGACGAGTACGAGGTCTCCTTCGACCTCGGGAACTACACCGGCTACGAGATCGATTTCGAGGAGGTGCCCTACGCCACCGTCGACGGCAAAGAGCACCCCTCTCACGTATGCTGGATCGGAGAAGGCCGTACGATGATGATCGCCATCACCGACTACGGGGTCCCCATGGAGGCGACGAGCTCTCTCACCCGTAGAGCGGTGGTCTCCTACCTCAACGACGCCGGGTGCGCCAACATCCAGACCCACGAGGTGTACATCGACGCAAAGCCCGCCATCCTGGGGCTCGGCGGGCGGCAGAGCGGCAGAACCCTGGTCTGCGCCATATTCTGGCCCGACATCCGCGAGGTCAACGGGACGCTTTACGGCCAGGTCGACTGCACCATAGCCTCGGAGGCCTCGGTGGAGCTGACGGAGATGCTGATCAACTCGGTTCAGGTCAAGCTTCCCGGAGAGGTGGATGAGGTGCCGATCATGGAAGCGAGGTCGGAGTGGGACAGGATCGAGTTGTGAGGTGAGCCAGGTGAGACCGGAAAATCTCGATCTTTTGGGGAGGGAGTGATCGGCTATGATGCGAGTGATAGGCTATGATATCTGAAGATTGCGATCTCGACAGGTTCATCGACGCGATAGAGGATCTGACCTACCACGAGGTCCTGACCCTCACCCTGAAGGAGGGCTACGCGGTCGACGATCTCCTCGTCCACAAGAAGAGCGAGGACGCCTCCGAAGAGGAGCTGGAGAGGATCTCGGAGTACAACAGGGCCCTGCGAGACTTCATCTTCCTCCTCCAGACCGGCCAGAGGCCGGACCTTCCATCCGAGAGGGAGCGGGAGAACTACAGCAAGTTCCGCCGGGTCGCAGGAAGCCTGGTGGAGAGGGGGGAGCTATTGCCCGCGATACTGGACTACTTCGACGATTGAACCCCTATCCGGCCCGCCTCTTTTGCTGCTTCTTTTTGTTTTTAATTTTGATTATCCCTTCACACCCGCCATATCTCCTGGGAAAGCCCGGTAAGCCTCTCGGGACCCTCGTCGGTGGTGAGGAGGGTGTCCTCGATCCCCACGACGCCGACGCCCGGATAGATCATCTTCGGCTCGATGGCGACGGTCATGTTGGGCAGGATCTCGTGGTCGACGGGCCCCAGGACCGGGATCTCGTCGATCTCAAGGCCCACGCCGTGACCGACGAAGCCGCACTTCGCCCCCACCGGGCCGCCGAGGTGGTCTTTGTACCCCAGCTCCTCGCCTCTCGCCTCGGAGATCTCATAGACCCTTCGGCCGGAGCTGCCGGGCCGGAGGGCCTCCGCCGCGGCCCTCTCCACCTCCAGGGCCGCCATGTGGGCGTCCTCCAGCTCCTCTGGAAGGGGGCCGATGGAGAAGATCCTGGTCTCGTCGGCGGTATAGCCGTTGTAGACTCCGCCGTAGTCTACGAGGATCGGCTCTCCCCGCCTGATCTTCCGAAAGCCCGGACCCTGGGGCTGGAGGAGGGAGGGTCCGACGCCTCCGGTGGGAGAGGCGACGCAGCTCGGGTATGCGGCGTTCGGCCCTGCCATCAGATGGCCCATGGGAAGCTCCTGGTTGAACCTGCGGAACCGAAGAGAGCCCTGGTGGCCCATCCTCCGCATCTCCGCCTCGACCTGGGCTGCAAGCTCGATCTCGGCCATCCCCTCTCTCAGATGCTCGGGGACCGAGCCGATCCCCGCGTCCAGCATCCGGGCCGCCTCCCTTATCAGCCGGATCTCAAACTCCGACTTCACCGACCTGACGTGCCTGATCCTCTCGGAGACGTCCACCAACACCGCGTCCCCCAGGGCCCGCTCCACCCGGGCGTAGTTGTTGAAAGGAAGGACGTCAAGCTCCAGGCCGATTCTAGCCCCCTCGGGGACTCCGAGGTCCGCCTTCAGGTTTCGCAGGCTTCTGAGGGGAGCGACCTCCAGGGGCGACTCCTCCCTCGCCCTCTCCAGGCTCTTTCTCACCATCACCACCGGCTCGGCCCCGGGGTCGGCGGGGACGTAGACCAGCCCCTCCTGGGCCGTCCCCGAGAAGTAGAGCATGTCCACGGACTGGAAGAGGATCGCTCCGGCGAGGTCCTCCATCCTGCTCTGAAGTCTCTTGGTCCTAGAATCGATCTCCGACTTGGGGTGCAAAATAAGCTCCATCTTCTCCCTCTCCTTCACCGCATGCCCGCCTTCCTCTCCCTCGTCCTCTTCCGCGCCGTCCGGCTCTCCCCTGCTCTCTCTCGTCTCCGTCTCGCCGCCATTCTGGTCGGAGCTCTCCCCCTATATCCCTTTCGAGATCTCATCTTCAAGGTCCATCAGATACCGTCTCAGAACAGCCCCCCTCCTTCTTGCGAGCCTCCGTCCCGCCTCGGTGTGCATACCGTCCTCGAGCTTGAGTAGCTTCCTGTAGAAGTGGTCCAGATTCCACCTGCCGTCGTCAGGCTCCCTCTTTCTGCAGAAGGGGTCCTCGGGGTTGTAGAGGGGCCTGCCGAGGGCGCCTCCGGTAAGAAATACTCTGGCTATCCCTATGGCTCCGATGGCGTCGAGCCTGTCGGCGTCCTGGAGGACCATCTCCTCCATGGTCTCGGGATTCATCCCCTTCGAGAAGCTGTGGGTCTCCACCGCTCGAAGAACCCTTCCTCTCACATCTTCTGGCATATCTCGCCTCTTCAGGAGATCCTCCAAGGCTGCAAGCTTCCCCGCCTCCGCATCGGCCCGCCTCTTCGGAAGCTTCGGCCCCGACCCGGCGTCGTGAAGGAGGGCCGCGAGGAGGGCAACCCGCAGATCCGCGCCCTCCTCCTCTCCGATCAACCTCGCGTTCCGGCAGACCCTCAGGGCGTGGGAGAAGTCGTGAGCGGGGTCATTTCCCTCGTAGAGCGGCATCACCTCTTCCAGGAGAGAGTTGTCGTCGAAGCCATCTTCAGGGAAGTTCATCGCCGAGAGGTCTTGCGGACCCGTTAAAATTATTTTCCGTCCGTCGATCCCCGCCCATCCCCTCCACCACGTTCTGCAGAGTCTCGGCATCGGTCTTGACCGTCTCGACCCCGGCCTCGGCCAGGGCGTATCCCGGCCCCTTCCCCTCCAGGCTCTCGCCCGCGACGACGACGTCGGGCTTTTTGGAGAGGAGGAAGCCCGAGACCTTCAGCCCTTTCCCCTTCTCCATATCCTTGTAGGGGTTGGCCAGGATCGTCTGCCCCTCAACCCGCCCCTCCTCGAGGTTGAAGTCGACGAGGGCGAAGTAGGGGGACTCGCCGAAGTGCGAGCTAACCTTTCCGTCGAGGTCTGCGAGGGCGACGACGTAACGAAGGTGGGTCTTGGGCCTCGGCTCAAAGTGGATCAAGACCCGGTCCACGTTGGGAACCGCCTCCCTTATGTCCCTCTCGATCCTCTGGCTCGCCTGATGGGCTCTGGTGAGGTCTGCTACCCTGAAGGCGACCTTAGCCTCGACGAAGAGATAGCGTCCGGAGTTTCTGCCCGTCAGCTCCTCCACCGCCGAGACCTCGGGGCGGGCCTCTATCACATCCTGGATCTTCTTCAGGGTGGAGGGATCGATGGAGGCGTCCAGGAGGACCTTCATCCCCGAGACGAGGATCTCCCAGCCCGCCTTGATGATTAAGACCGCGATTATCGCCGCCGCCACCCTGTCCAGGGGAAGGCCGAAGAACTGGCCCGCCACGGCGGCGAAGACGACCATCTCCGTCAGAACGTCGGCCCGGAACTGGCGACCGTCGGCCATGAGGCTGGGGGAGCTGTACCTCTCCCCCACCCTCATCTCGTAGGTCCCGAAGAGGAGGGGGACGGGAACGATTCCCGCCACCGCCACCAGAACCCAGCCGCTGTAGGGTACGGCCGACGACGCGCCGACCAGGGCCTCCCGCGCGATCTCGTAGGCGGTGAGGAAGAGGAGGAGCGAGATTATCACCGCCACCAGGTTCTCCACCTTGTAGAGGCCGTAGGGGAAGCTCTTGCTCTTCCTCCCGGAGATGAAGATCCCCAGGATCAGGGCCGTCGAGCCGAAGACGTCCACCAGGGAGTGGACGGCGTCAGCCTGGAGGGCGAGGCTTCCTGAGACGTAGGAGAGGGCGAGCTTGATCCCGACTAGGGATAAGTTCACCAGGAGGGAGAAGGCCGCCACTCTGGAGACGGGGTCCATCCCTTTCCCCTCTCCTTTTCCACCCGACAGGAGGTCGCGACCTGCACCAACGGGAGTCTCAACTGCCGATTTGGATCTCGTTTCGCTCTGATCCCTGCCGTCTTCGCTCTTTTCGGACATGCTCAAACTCCTTTAAAGAACAGATCGGCTCGAAGAGGTTCGACCAGGATGCTCAGAACTCTTGTCCTTCTTCCTCCGATGGTGTCACCAGCTTCTCAGCCCACCAGGTCCGTAATTCGGTCCGGTTTGGTACGAAGTAGAGGTATCGTCGTGACCCGAGGTAAATCTTTCGGAGTTGAGCCTTCGGCCTGATCAGAGATCGCCGAAGGGCCAGAACTCCAAAACCGATATAATGATTAAGATGACGAATATAGGATTATGTCAATGACATACATCAGAATCGTCTTTTCGGCCCTCCTGGCCGCCCCCCTCTCCGGCAATGCGGGGGCATCGGAGGCCCCGGCCGAGGCCGAGAGCCTCTATCTCGCGCCGATCGCAAACGATAGCCTCAGGAAGTGGAGCTGGCCTCCTTCCTCCACGAGGCGAAGGCCCGCCTTGAGACGAGCCTGATGAATGCGGTGGAGAGAGGGGTGGCGGCGGCGAGTCCTACTACCTTTATCCGAACCCCGCTGAAAACATGACCCCGGAGCTGAAGCTCAGCCGGGTGGCCAAGGTGGGCGAGACCTGGTTTTTGGGGGACGGGATATGGCAGCCGTAGCCCGAAACGGGGTCCTGCGGCCGGGACGATCCTGGCCACCCTCTTTCGACAGAGGTCGGGAGCGGATTTATTTATATTTCGTCGAGATGATTATTAGTTGAAGAAACCGGGGGAGATTCATGATAGACATACTAAGAAAGAGGAGAAGCGTCAGAAAGTACAAGGATGAAGATATCGAGCCCGAGATCGTTGAGCTGTTGAAGGAGGCAGCCCTCCGGTCGCCCACCTCGCGGAACTTTCGTCCCTGGAGGTTCGTCTTCGTAGAGGACCGATCGAAGCTTGAGGCCCTATCCAAGGCGAAGCCGAGCGGCTCGTCTTTTCTTGCGGGAGCGCGGTTGGGGGTCGTCGTCTGCACCGCCGAGGATGAGTCGGACGTCTGGATCGAGGACTGCTCCATAGCATCGATCATCCTCCAGCTGGCGGGCCAGAGCCGAGGGCTCGGCTCCTGCTGGATCCAGATAAGGCTCCGGATGCACGACGATTCGGTCACGTCAGAGGAGCACGTTCGGTCGGTCCTGGGCCTTCCCGAAAGTATCAGGGTCGAGTCGATGATCGCCTTCGGTTACCCCGACGAGGAGAAGGCGCCGGTTCCTGCCGAGGAGCTGGAGCACGAGAAGATCCTCTCAGATTGAGGATCATCAAAGTCCCACACCCTCTTCGATCTGCAACCGAAAGGAAGATACTCGCCCCCGCCCATTCGATCTTCATGAAGATCGGACGAAAGCCCAAGCCCGAGTCCCCCGAAGAGATGGCCCTCGTCCATCACGCCCTGGAAAATCCTATCAGAAGGAGGATGGTCATCCTGATGGTGGAGGGGCGCCTTTCGGTCCGGCAGATCGCAGAGCTGGTCGGCCCGAATATGCTCGACTACCACCTCCACCGGCTGGAGCTGGCGGGGCTGATCGAGGTCGATGAGGACGGCGCCATATCCCTCACCGAGTCGGGAGAGGCCTACGGCGCCCTGGTCAAGGACCAGGCCGAGAGGGGCAGCGCAGGATGAGGTTTGACCATATACTATTTTTCTCGTTTCAAAAAAAATGCGAGGACGGATGGCGGCCATCCGCCCCCCCTTCGAACCGGCCATTTCCTCAGAACCGGCCATTTCACATCAAAAACAAGCAAGCAGGGCTCGTGGGGTCCTCCTCGCAGGGGTCCACATATCTCTCCTCGGATCCTGGTACTCCTGCAGGCTCGACCAGCTGCAGGCATATGGCGTACCAGATATCGCCAGGACAGTTGTTACGGGCATATACGCTGGAATATTCTGGGCTCGGATCGCTATACGACGACAGATCCGCCGGGTCCTCTTCAAATCGCAAAGATCCACCTTGCGGGGGTTCGATCGATGCCCTGTACTTATGCCCACCCAAAAGCTGGTACGGTCCGAACGCGTTCCACGATTCGGGAGGGAGATCAAGACCATTCTTCCCCGCCGGACCCACCAGTACCAGGTAGCTGCCAGCAACAAAGGGACTATCTCTGAGAGGAAAAACGCCACTCTGCTGGCCGACGAAGGCCGACTGATCCGGGGTGAAGGACTCCCAGTCGCATCCCAGGGCCAGCGAGGATTCGACCAAGATGCTGTTGGACCTGGCGATATCGTTGTACCCCCCTCCTCCGGCCCAGTTTCTGAACATCCTGAACTCGCGGCTGCCATCCTCTACGGGAGCGGTGAAGGTCAAAGTTCCAGTCTCATTCCCGTTCAGGTAGTACCACTCTCCGTAATCCTCATTTGCCGCGCCCGCCTCGTACATGGCCATCCAGTCGCTATCAAACCCGGGGGCTCCTGAGTAGGTGACACCGATCAGCCCGCCCGGAGCCACAATCCGAGGGTACGCTGTTATCGTCACTGGGTTTACAGGCTCGATCTGGACCCCGACGACGTTGCTTGTCGCGATATCGTTATAGCCGCCGCCACCGGCCCAGTTCTCAAACATCCTGAACTCGTAGCTTCCCACCTCGTTGGGGGCGGTGAAGGTCAACGTCCCGCTCTCATTCCCGTTCAGGTAATACCACTCGCGGTAATTTTCGTTCGCCTCATCCACATTGAACATGGCCATCCAGTCGCTATCAAACCCCGGCGCCCCCGAGTAGGTGACGGTGATCTCGTCCCAGGGGTTTGCCACGCTCGGCGAGGCAGAAATTGTCTGTCCCATCGCCGGCGAAGATGTGACAATGAAGAGAATGGCTATCGTCGCCACCAGGGTACGGACGATCTCTGATCCTACATTTCCGTTCGATTTCAATCGAGTTCCCTCCACAAAACGGCCCGCCCGCGCCCGCCGTGAGGCGCTGGGCACATGACGTATTGCGCCACTTGGCTGAAATAGGTTGCTTGAACTTTTGCAAGAACATTCCGATGTATACCTTATAGCCCCCTCCTTCGCAGCCTCCACTTATAGGCCTCGTGACTTATAAAGAGGAGGACCGGGAAGGGGAGGAGCAGCCAGAGATACCCATAGGGGACGTGAGCTGTGTTGAAGACCAGCTGGACAGCCCCCACGTTCAGGAGGGCGTATATCCAGAAAAGCTCGAGGACGAGGGCGATGAGGAGGAGCCGATTCTTGAAGAGGCCCCGGCTGAAGGCCGAAAACTCCCAGGACCGCAGAGTCCAGACATTGAAGAGCTGGCAGCTCACGGCACCGAGGAGGGTCATCGTCATCGCCTGCTTGTGAAGGGCTGTGTTGGTGATCGAGAGGTCCCCATAATGCCAGCCGCTCAAGAACAAAAAGCCGAGAAAGGCGGTCATGGCCGCCGCCCCCTCGATCGCCCCCAAGAAGAAGTAGCCCCTCTTGAAGACCTCCCGGTCGAGGATCCGCTCGTTCTTTCCGACAGGCGGCCGCTCCATGATATCCTCCTCTGGGGCCTCACTCCCAAGGGCAAGGCCGGGGAGCATGTCGGACCCGAGGTCGATGGAGAGGATCTGGATGACCGAGAGGGGGAGGGGGATTCTGAGAAAGAACTGGAGGATGTATGGCACGATCTCCGGGACGTTCGACGAGAGTATGTAGGTGACGAACTTTTTGATGTTGAAGTAGACGGTTCTTCCCTCCTCGATGGCGGCAACGATCGAGGCGAAGTTGTCGTCGAGAAGGATCATGTCGGCCGCCTCCTTGGCCACCTCCGTCCCCTTCGTCCCCATCGATATCCCGATGTCGGCCTTCCGGAGAGCCGGCGCGTCGTTGACCCCGTCGCCGGTCATCGCCACCACCTCCCCGTTCTCCTGGAGGAGGGCGGCGATCCGCAGCTTCTGCTCAGACCTCATCCTCGCGAAGAGGACGTTCTTTTCGGCGAGTATCTTTGCCAGGTCCTCGTCGGGGATGTGCCGGAGCTCGTCGCCGGTGAGGGCGAGGTCCACCTCAAGCCCCACCTTCTCGGCGATCGCTCTTGCGGTCAGGGGGTTGTCGCCGGTGAGGATCATCACCCTTATCGAGGCCCGCTGGCATTTTTTTATCGCGTCGTATACCTCCTCCCGGGGAAGGTCCATGATCCCCAACAGGCCCAGAAATACGAGGTCTTTTTCGTCCTTCCCCTCTCCGTAGGCGACTCCGAGGAGCCGATAGGCCTTCCGCTCCAGGTCCTCGGCCTCGGTCTCGATCCGCTCCCGATCGGCCTCGCTGAGGGGCCGAACCCGGCCGTCTTCGTCAATGATCCGGTCTGAGAGCTTCATCAAAACCTCCGGCGCGCCCTTGGAGAAGATGGTCTTTGAACCGTCCCTCTCGTAGATCGTGGACATCATCTTCCGGTCGCTGGTGAAGGGGATCTCCTCGACCTTTCTGTACCCCTCCAGTCGGACCCGGGCCTTCCTGGCGGCGGCGACGACTGCAAGCTCCGTCGGATCGCCGAAAGCCCCGCCATCGTCGATCGTCGCCCTGGAGTTCAGAGCTCCGGCGGCGAGGAGGAACTTCAGCCGGTCGAGGGAGCCCGGTCTCTCTTCAGCGAAGCTGAACTTGCCATCCTCGTAGTACCCCTCGCCGCTGACCGATATATCCTCGCCGCCCGCGAGGCGGATCTCCTTTAAGGTCATCTCGTTTCGGGTGATCGT
>NZ_JBNGCU010000012.1:27722-29378 GCF_049974945.1 Methanocrinis sp.
CCTCGCCGCCCGCGAGGCGGATCTCCTTTAAGGTCATCTCGTTTCGGGTGATCGTCCCGGTCTTGTCGGTGCAGATGACGGTGGCGCTCCCCAGGGTCTGGGCCGAGTCGAGGTTTTTGATCAGGGCGTTTCTCTTGGCCATGTTCCGGCTGGCGAGGGATAGGGAAAGGGTGATGGTGGGGAGCATCCCCTCGGGGACGTTGGCGACGATTAGGGAGAGGGCGAAGATGGCGGCGACGAGCCAGCCCTGCCCCGAGACGAGGCCGAGGACGAAGAAGACGCCGCCGACCAAAAGAGCCGCCAGGGTCAGGATCCTGGTGATCCTGATGATCTCAAGCTGCATCGGCGTCGCCCTCTTCTCGACCTCCTTCGATAGCGAGGCGATCTTTCCAAACTCCGTCTCCCCTCCCGTGGCGAAGACGACAGCGAGGCCGTTTCCCGAGGCGACGGTGGTCCCGGCGAAGAGGACGTTTCTCGCATCCAAAATCTCCTCGCTGGCGTCGGCCTCAGCGATCCTTCTTGCAGGCTGTGCCTCCCCGGTCAGGGCCGCCATGTTGACGCGGAGGGTGTTCGCCTCCAGGAGGACGGCGTCGGCTCCGATCCTATCCCCCTCCTCGACGACGAGGATGTCGCCGGGGACGAGATATTTCGCGTCCACCTCCTCGACTCTGCCTGCCCTCCTCACCTTCACCATCGATGGGATGAGCTTCAAAAGAGCTTCGACGGTCTTGTCGGCCTTGTACTCCTGCCAGAAGGCGAAGGTGGCGTTGATGAAGACGGCGCCGAGGATGGCGTAAGAGAGGATGTTGTACCCCTCGCCGGGAGAATAACGGTTCGCCACGAAGGAGAGGATGGCCGCCACCTCCAGGAGGAGGGCGAAGAACTGGAGGTACTGGAGGAGGTACTCCTTGAGATAGTTCTTACGCCTCCTCTTCTCAAGCTCGTTTGGCCCAAACTCATCCCGCCGTCTTCTGGCTTCTGCTTGGTCAAGGCCCGAGAGGCTGGTGTTGAGGCGGGCCAGCACCACGTCGTGGGGAAAGGTGTAGAGGTTCTTTTGGCCGCTCATAAAGCCCTCCCGGCTTCGATCGAGTATTCGATCAGAGCCCAGAGGAGATCGGAGTCCTTCACCATCCCCGCCTGCTTCTGATGGGCGGTGACCACCGGGAGCTGGTCGATCTTGTTTCTCAGCATTACCCTCGCGCACTCGCCGACCTTGCTGCTCTTGATGGCGGTGACCGCGGGAGCCATCGCCTGCTTCACGGGGATCTTGCGACGCGCTATGCGCGAGACCCCATAGTAGAAGTTCAGGGTGTCTTTGGTGCTCTCCCAGGTCCACTCGTCCTCATCCGAGGCTGAAGACATGTCCGACATCTCGACGGAGTCCTCGATTATGCTGGCATTTATCAGGTCCCGGTCGGAGACTATCCCCACCAGATTCAGGTCTGAGTCAAGGACCGGCGAGGCCTGAACGTTTGCATACTCCATCACGGTTCCCGCCATGTTATCCGACCGTCTGTCGATGACCATTATCCTGCACCTCTTGCCAGCGCGGATTGCTCCAGCCTCGTCATCTGCGCCCAAGATCCGAGTACTGTTTAGCATGCACATCATAAATACCTGTCTATCGTTATGCAGCAGCGCCTTGGATGCAAACTC
>NZ_JBNGCU010000013.1:0-28091 GCF_049974945.1 Methanocrinis sp.
TGACCCTCCGCTCGGAGAGTTCGGTCATAATGGGATTTGAGGTCACCGGCTCCGGCCCCGGCGAGAGGGATGCCGGAATCCGGGTCCTGGCCGATGGCTGCACCGTTGCGGATAACCGGGTGGTCGAAAACAGCATCAGAGTCCTCCTCCAGGACGTCCGCGACGTCGTGATCGAGAGAAACGAGCTGGAGAGAAACGAGGTCGGGATATTTCTTGAGACCTCCCGCGGAAACGAGATCCTCTCCAACAGGATCATCGAGAACGGTGAGGGGATCCACATGGCCAGAAACAACGTCTCCGAGAGCATCACGGGCTCCGACGCCGGAGGCGTCTCGATAAAGTACACGCCCAGGACCGAGGCCTCGACCCTGGCGGTCAGCGAGATCGGCTTTGCAGGAGCCCTTCAGGAGAACGTAGTCAGCGGAAACGAGCTTCTCAACAACGGCCAGAACGCGTACGACGACGGCGACAACCTCTGGTACGACGGCGAGGTAGGAAACCACTACCACGACTTCGACGCCATCGAGGAGGGGTGCAGGGACCGAGATCGGGACGGCGTCTGCGACTCGCCCCGGGAGATCCCCGGCGGGTCGAGCCTCGACCTCCATCCAGTCGCCTCGGAGGATGCGGTCCGCAGGTACAGGGCCGTCTCTGGCGAGTTCGAGCTGATCCTCTACCATTCGAGCTTCTCCCCCGGCGAGGAGACCCCTCTCGGCTTCAAGGCCGCCGAGAACTTCACGGGAAGGGCGGATCTCGTCGCCTCGGAATCGAGAACGATCTTATCCAGCCAGCCCCTCTCCGGCTCCAGTGGCACCTTCGCCTTCATTGCGCCCTCCGAAGAGGGATCTTATCTCTTCTCCATGCGAGAGGGCTCGGGAGATGGTGGGGAGGAGGGGGAGGAGATCGTATCCCTATCCTTCAACGTTGCCACCCCCGCCCTCGCCGCCGACGTCTCCTCCGCCAGCACCTGCGACCGGGTCAACCTGAGCTACAGCGGCGCTCCGGGCTCGGAGGGGGACTGGGTGGGGCTCTACCGGGCGGGGTCGGAGGACGACGGCCCCATCTACCGGAAGTACCTGGAGGGGACCGAGAGCGGCACCCTCGCCTTCTCCATGCCCTCCTCAGCCGGGATCTACGAGTTCCGGCTCTTCGGGGAGGAGGGCACAGGCAGGCTTGCGGCGAGCGGTCCCGTCGAGGTCGAGGCCTCCTCCGGGGTGAGAATAAAGGCGTCCCCCGCCAGCGTCCGGCCCGGCGAGCCGATAACCGTCTCCTTCTGGGGCGCTCTGCCCAGCTCCGCCATAGGGATGTACGAGATGACCAGGCCCGACAAGTACATGCTCGACATGCAGTGGACCAATGGAAGGTCCTGTGGCACCATGACCTTCAGGGCACCCTCGACGCCCGGCAGGTACGACTTCCGGTTCTTTGAGAATAACGTCTACAGGAAGCTGATGGGAGCGAGCAATGTGGTGATCGTCGGCTGAAGACCGGGGGAAAAGGGCCGATCTGAGCCGTTCATCCCTCATCTTGAGATTCAAGATCCTCAGGATTGAAAGCTGAGATAGACGACACTTCTGAAAACCTTATCAAAATTTAGTTTGGTAGCGGGGAGTAGATTTGAACTACTGATCTACGGGTTATGAGCCCGTCGGGATTTCCTGACTACCCCACCCCGCTGCGTCGGGTTGAGCACGACACACTCCAAACCCGCTCCCATCATATAAAGCTTGTGCATCGCCTTCCTGCCTCTTGGGTGAGGGGAGGCTGGCGCATCTGTCGTCGTCCGTACCCGATCCTCCATCCTTTCCAGTCCAAAAGTGCCCGTCGGGACACAGGGCCCCGGGAGGCGCCGATCGCGAGGGTTGGCGCCTCAGGCCAGCCGCCCCGGGGAGATGAGGAGGGGACTGGGAACGAGAAAGGAACTGTGAACCTGGATTGAGCTGATGCAAAGCCCGCGCTCTGGGATGTGGGATCGGGAGTTGGCGGGCTTTCCTTCACCCCGCCCTTCAGCGCAGGATATCCATCGCCTCCTGGACGCTTTGATCGTGGTGGACGATGGCGGCGACGGCTCTGGTCATCTTGGTCGGACTGTCGTGCTGGAAGACGTTCCTTCCTATGGCCACCCCCCGCCCACCGGCGTCGATCGCTCCTCTGATCATCTCCAGAAACTCCTCGTCAGTCTCGGTCTTGGGGCCGCCTGCTATCACCACGGGAACGGGACAGCCCGCGACCACCTCCCTGAATGTATCGGGGTCGCCGGTGTAGTTCGTCTTGATTATATCGGCCCCAAGCTCTGCTCCGGCCCGGGCGGCGAGGGCCACCACGTCCAGTCCGTTGGGGTCGGCGATCTTGTCCCCCCGGGGGTACATCATGGCGATCAGGGGCATCCCCCAGAAGTCGCACCTCTCGGCGACAGATCCGAGCTTCTTGAGCTGATCGGCCTCGGTCTCAGAGCCGATGTTGATGTGGACGGAGACGGCGTCGGCCCCCAGCTTCAGGGCCTCCTCCACCATGCAGACCTGGACCTTGTTGTTGGGGTCGGGGCCGAGGGCGGTGCTGGCGCTCATGTGGATGATGAGACCGATATCGCTTCCATATCCCCGATGGCCGTGCTTCACCATCCCCTTCTGCTGGAGGACGGCGTTCGCGCCCCCCTCGGCCACCCTGTCCACCATCTCCGAGAGGTTGACCAGCCCCTTGACCGGTCCCACGGATATCCCGTGGTCCATGGGGATGATGACGGTGTTTCCGCTGTTCCGATCGATGATCCTCTCCATCCGCACCCTTTTGCCAATCTCGCTCAATTGCCGATCTCCTTCATGTTAACATGGCACACGATAGCACATATCATATATAAGGCTGACGCCGCGATATTTATAACTTTGACGCCAGATATCCACCGGAGCTGATCTTATGGAGCAGGAGTTCGGCAGAATCAGAAAGAGCGAGACGACGGAGCTGGTGGTTCGAAGGACCGAGTTTCGCGGCTCTGCAGGGATCGACATCAGGGAGTACGTCACCAGCGATAGGTACACCGGCTGGTCGAAGAACGGAGTCAGGGTGCCCGTCAACCAGTGGCGATCCTTCAAGGAGATCCTGGAGAAGATAGAGGTCTCCGAGGGAGGAGAAGGCGATTAACCGGGACGGCTTCGAGCAGGAGTACAGGGAGTGGCTCCTCTCGGTGGCAAAGGAGACGGCAGGCCAGCTGGCCGGAGCCGAGGTCGGTGAGCAGGAGATGATCCTCAGCAGGTACCAGGAGATGACCGACCCCTGCAGGGTATTTCGACCTCTATCAACCCCGGACCGTATCCTGGACCTCGGCGGCGAGGAGGCTGACGGATACATCCTGGTGGAGACCGACGCCATCACCTTCTTTCCCTCCATCGGTTCATCCAGTCCCGGAGCCCTCGACTTCGCCGTGGCCATGAACCGGCGCTACTACTATCAGGGCCTGTGGTTCTCGGTCATATCCCTGAACTCCGAATATTTGAGCCAGGTCACCGACAGAACTCTCGCCTACGCTCTCGAGCACGAGTTCGAGATGGGAAAGCTCTACCAGAGGGCCTTCGGAGAGATGAGGAAGCTCTCTGCTGGCGAGAAGCTCGAGATCAGCCAGCTCGCCCACCAGACCTCGGTCAAGAAGTCCAAGATATCCCTTGAGGATCTGATCGACGAGGAGAGGCTGATGATATCCTTATCCGAATCCCAGCCGGTCGTCCCCAAGCCCTACGCAGAGACGGCTCTTCTCATATACCTCCAGGAGAACTTCTCAGACCTTGCGAGGTTCGGCGAAAAAAGCGAAGATGCGGAGGAAGAGGCCTTCGGAGCCGAGCTCTACGACGAGTTCGAGGGGTGGTCAAAGTTCTCCATCCAGTCTTTTCGCCTCTTCGTTCGGGAGGTCTCCCTGGGCGTGAGGGAGGCCTACCGGGGATACGTCTGACCGATCTCTTGGACCCCTCGTCCTGATCCATCCCCCCGCCCAGTCGTTCTATTTGATCACAGAAGGTTCCAAATCGACCACATTTGTCTTTGGGCCGCCAGAGCCACTGCTTCGGCCTGTCTCATCCGAAATTAGGGCCTAAAAGGGACGACCGCGTTCAATCCTGAGCATTTATATAGTAGTCATTCCCAGTTAGTGGCCATCAAGATCATCAGAGGAGACTCGATTTGTCCAGCAAACCCAACCCGCATAAAAAACCGGCCGTGAACATAGGCATGGTGGGCCATGTCGACCACGGCAAAACAACCCTGGTAAGAGCCCTCTCAGGGGTGTGGACCGACCAACATAGCGAGGAGCTGAAGAGGGGCATCTCCATCAGGCTCGGATACGCCGACGCCACCTTCAGAAAATGTCCAAACTGCCCAGAGCCGGAGGCATACACCGTGGAGGAGAGCTGCCCTGGTTGCGAATCGCCGAGCGAGATCCTCAGGACCGTGTCCTTCGTAGACTCTCCCGGCCACGAGACCCTGATGGCGACGATGCTCTCGGGTGCCGCCATCATGGACGGCGCAGTCCTGATAATCGCTGCCAGCGAGCCCTGTCCTCAGCCCCAGACCAAAGAACACCTCATGGCCCTGGACATAACCGGCATCGACAAGATCGTGATCGTCCAGAACAAGATTGATCTCGTCTCTCGGGAGAGGCTGATCGAGCACTACGATGAGATCAAGAAGTTCGTCAAGGGGACCGTCGCCGAGAACGCCCCCATCGTCCCCATATCCGCCCAGCAGAACGTGAACATCGACATGGTGATCCAGGCGATCGAGGAGACTATCCCCACGCCGGATAGGGACCTGGAGAAGCCGGCCCTGATCCAGATAGCACGGTCCTTCGACGTCAACCGGCCAGGAACCCTGCCCGGAAAGATCGTCGGCGGTGTTATCGGCGGTTCCCTCACCCAGGGTATGCTCAAGCCCGGCGACCCTCTCGAGATCAAGCCCGGCAGGTCTGTGGAGGCGGAGGGGAGAAAGCAGTGGGTTCCCATCAACACCAATGTGACGGCGCTGATGGCGGGAGGTGGGCCCCAGGAGGAGGTCACCCCCGGCGGACTGATCGGGGTAGGTACCAAGCTAGATCCGGCCCTCACCAAGAGCGACATTCTGGTGGGCCAGGTGGCGGGAGAGCCTGGGTCCCTTCCGCCGGTCTGGAACAGCTTCACCATGAAGATAAGGCTCCTGGAAAGGGTGGTGGGCGCCACCGACGAGGCGGACGTCGAGCCGATCCACACCAGCGAGCCCTTGATGCTGAACGTCGGCACCGCCACCACCGTCGGGGTCGTCTCCAGCGCTAGGGAGGGGAGCATGGTGGAGGTCCAGCTGAGAAGACCGGTCTGCGCCGCCGTCGGCGATCGGGTTGCTGTAAGCAGGCGGGTCGGTGCGCGGTGGCGTCTGATCGGCGTAGGCACCATCAACAAATAGAACGATCTGGATCTCTTGATCCGATCTCTCGAAGGGGGTGTTGCGGCCGCGTGAAGGTGCTCCTCGACACCAACGCCCTCATGGTTCCCGGCCAGTTCGGGCTGGACGTCTTCAGAGAGCTGGAGGAGCTCGGATACCGCAGTTTCCTGGTTCCAAGCCCCGTCCTCTCCGAGCTGGAGGCCCTCGCGAGGGTCGCCGACTCCCGGAGGGACCGGACCGCCGCCAGGGTCGGCCTCGCGCTGGCCAGCGGGTGCGAGATCGTGGAGGCCTCCGGCGAGGCGGACGATTGCCTGGTCGACCTCGCCCAGAATGAGGGCGCCGCGGTCTTCACCAACGACAAGGAACTGAAGAAAAAGTTATCTACTAGAGGTGTTACCGTTATACACCTGCGCCAGAGACGACGCCTGGAGATCGCAAGCGGAAAGGAGTTCTGATGTATAAGAAGATGAAGCTGGAGGGGATCGTCAGGATACCTCCCGGCCAGATGGGGGATCCCCTCGAAGACGCGGTGGAGATTGCGCTGCGCAACAAGTACGAGGCCAGGGTGGACAAGACCCTGGGCACCGTCGTCGCGGTGCTGAGTGTGGACGATATCGGCGAAGGAAGGATCCTGGCGGGAGATGGGGCGGTCTATTACGATGCGACCTTCGATGCGATCGTCTTCAAGCCGGAGATGCAGGAGATCGTCGAGGGCGAGGTGGTGGAGATCGTGAAGTTCGGAGCCTTCATAGGGATCGGGCCCTTCGACGGGCTGCTTCACGTGAGCCAGATCACCAACGAGTATATATCGTACGATGAGAAGAATGCGCGGCTCGCGAGCAAAGAGTCGAACAAATCTCTGGGCGAGGGCGACCGGGTCCGCGCGCGGATCATAGCCATCAGCCTCAACGAGAAGGAGCCCAGAGAGAGCAAGATCGGCCTCACCATGAGGCAGACGGGCCTGGGAAAGATCGAGTGGCTTGAGGCCGCTCGGCGAAGGGAAGAGGCAGAGGTTGAATCGAAATGACCGAGCAGGCTTGCAGGGAGTGTCACAGGATAGTCGAGGGTCTGGTCTGTCCCATCTGCGGCTCCTCCTCTCTGAGCAAGGACTGGAGCGGTTACGTCGTGATCATCGACCCCAAAGAGTCCGAAATCGCAAAGAAGCTGGGGATAACCCTTCCTGGAAGATACGCCCTGAAGGTGCGGTAGATTTGAAGCTCTTGCGTCTTCCCGAGGAGCTCCGTTCCGATCTCAGGCCCCCCCTTGGAAAACTCTTCAAAGGACGGGGCCAGGAGTGCATAGATCCGATGCAGGATCTGCTCGCTTTCGCGCCGAAGGTGATCGCCGTCGGCGACGTCACCACCTTCTGCCTTCTCTCCTCGTCCGGCAGAAAGCCCGACATCTGCATCGTGGACAACAAGACAAAAAGGATGCCGGTGCCCGAGCATGTTCAGCGGGGGATAGGCGAGCTCGACAGTTACGAGAGGATCGAGGTGAACAACCCCGCGGCGACCCTCACCCAGGAGCTCATCGACGTGATAAGGGACCTTCTGGCTGGCGATCGGAGGGTCAAGATCGTCGTCGAGGGCGAGGAGGACCTCGCCACGCTCCCAGCCATCCTCTACGCACCCCTCGGCTCGACGGTCGTCTACGGCCAGCCGAACGAGGGGAGCGTCGCCGTGGTGGTGACCCCCGAGAGAAAGGAATACGCCAAGAGCATAATGGACAAGATGATTGTGGAGGATTGAGATGGAGATCAAGGTCATCGAAGAGAAAGAGAACCCGATTTTGAATCGGAGAGAGGTCAAGTTCGTCGTCGAGCACGACGGGCCCACGCCCTCAAGAAAGAGCGTCATCGACAAGATCGCAGCCACCATGAACTCCAAGGTTGGCCAGGTGATGGTGGACAGCCTCAGGTCCGAGTTCGGCAAGCGTGAGACGGTGGGATACGCAAAGATATACGAGAGCGAGGAGAGGGCGAAAGAGGTCGAGAGGGCTTACGTCATCGCCAGGAACGTGCCCGCACCAGCCGCCGAGGCAGAGGAGTCGGGATAGGATGGCGGCGAACGAGTTTTATGAGGTCAGCGGCGACTCCATAAAGAGGAAGAAGCAGATCTGTCCCCGATGTGGAAACGGAGTATTCCTCGGAGAGCACAAGGACCGGCTCGCCTGCGGAAAGTGCGGATATACCGAGTTCAAGAAGTGATCTTTTCTGCCGCGCCCCTTCCTGGACGGGAAGGGGGCATGCCGCACCCTTTTGAGCCTTCCATCGCGAAGAGCTCCTCCGTCGGTTATTTAAACGCCTGGGATCAACCTTTGTAAGGTGTTTATGTGGTTGACGTATTATCAGTCGGTTTTGTACCTCTGCTCATAGTCCTGCTGATAGTCTATCAGGGTATCAGGATACCTCGCGAGTACGAGCGGCTCGTCGTCTTCAGACTGGGCCGTTACAGCGGTATCAAGGGACCGGGGATCACGATAATCATCCCGGTGATAGATAAGGCGATGACGATCGACCTCCGGATCGTGACGATAGACGTCCAGAAGCAGGCCGTCATAACGAAGGATAACGTGACGGTGGATGTGGACGCCGTCCTCTATTATCGGGTCGTGGACCCCGACCGGGCCGTCATTCAGGTCGAGAACTTCAGGGTCGCGACCAGCCTCCTCGCCCAGACGACCTTGAGGGACGTCCTCGGCGAGATCGAGCTGGACGAACTCCTATCGAAGCGCGAAGAGCTGAACGTCAAGCTCCAGGAGATCCTGGACAGGCAGACAGACCCCTGGGGGATCAAGGTCACGGCTGTGACCCTCCGGGACGTGAGCCTTCCCGAGTCGATGCTCAGGGCCATCGCCAAGCAGGCCGAGGCAGAGAGGGAGAAGAGGTCCAGGATCATCCTGGCTGAGGGCGAGTTTCAGGCTTCGGCGAGGATGGTGGAGGCCGCCAAGCTCTACCAGCCCGCGCCGGTGGCGATCAAGCTGAGGGAGCTTCAGACCCTCGCCGAGATAGCGAGGGAGAAGAACATGATCGTCGTCACCTCCGGCGGCGAGGTCGGCGAGGCGACGGGTGCGGTGGCGGGGCTCACCAAGGCCTTCGGTGAGAGATGAGGACCTCAACGGCGAACGGCTCGGCCCTCTTCGGGCCACTGCTCCCTTTTATCCTTCTGGCCACCATCGCCATCCTCTGCCTAACCCCCCCCGTCTCGGGCGAGGCCGGCGTGATGGTCGTCGCCCTGGAGGGCGATATCACCCCAGCCAGCGACGAGATCGTCGCGGAGGCAATCCTCCAGGCTGAGGCGCTTGGTTTCGAAGCGATCATCATCACCCTCGACACCCCAGGAGGGGGGCTCGCCGAGACGAAGGATATCACAAGCCAGATCGAGAGGACGAGCCTTCCCGTCATCGGTTACGTCTACCCCTCCGGGGCCACCGCCTGGAGCGCGGGGACGATCATCCTCCTCGCCTCCGACGTCGCGGCGATGGTTCCGGGAAGCATAATCGGCTCCGCCCAGCCCGTCTCGATCGGGCCGACGGGGACCGAGCCGGTGAACGATACCAAGGTGATCAACGCCGTGGTGGCCCTCGCCGAGGAGAAGGCGAGGGTCCACGGGAGGAACACGACGGCGGCGAGAGAGTTCGTCACCACGAACCTCAACCTCAACGCCGAGGACGCCCTCGACTACGGGGTGATTGAGCTAGTGAGCCCGAACCTCGACTCCCTGATGGTGGAGGTCGACGGCATGGAGGCGAAGAACAGAACCCTCGCCACGAGGGGCGCGGAGATCGTCCGCTTTGAGCCGAGCTTCCGGCTCCAGGTCCTCGCCGTCCTCTCCGACCCACTCCTGGCGGGGCTTCTCCTCATCGTCGGCCTCTACGCCCTGATCTTCGGCCTCTCCAACCCCGGCCTGGGGGCGGAGCTGGTCGGAGTCATCACCCTCGCCCTGGGGCTCATCGGCCTCGGATTCTCCGTGAACCTGGGGGCATTGTTCCTGATCCTTCTCGGGATCGTCCTCCTCCTGGTCGAGCTGAACAGCCCCGGATTCGGCCTTTTGGGCGCGGCGGGGATCGCCTGCATGATCACCGGGTCGATCCTCCTCGTCCCCATAGGCTCGCCGGACTGGTACACCCCCGCCGAGTACAAGATCGACGCCTTCCTCGCCCTGATCGCGCCCACCATCGTCATCGGGGCGTTCTTCGTCTTCGCCCTCTACAAGGTGGCGGAGGCGAGAAGAAGGCCCACCTACTCCGAGAAGATGGAGCTGGAGGTGGCTGAGGCCCTGGACAGGATCGATCCGAAGGGGCACGTGATCTACAACGGCGAGTACTGGGCCGCAGAGGCCGCAGAGCCGATCGAGGCTGGGGAGATCGTCGAGGTGGTGGGAAAGGAGAGGATGGTTTTGAAGGTGAGGCCAAAGGAGTAGGTGCGGGCCCCGAGAAGGTTATTTATCACCTCCGTCATCAGGGAAAGCGTGACCTACAGAACTGGCACCGCAGATCTGAAGCGAGAGATGGAGAGGCTCATCCGCTCGGAGAGGCACGTCACCTCTGCCCGGATAGCCAGAGCCTTCGGCGAGGACGGAGGCGGGGCCGTCACCTGCGCCGAGAACCTGGTGGTCGCGCCCGGCCTCTCGGAGGAGGCGAGCGAGGCCCTCATCGCCCTCGTCTCCGAAGGAAGGGTCTTCTGGTCGCCGATCTCCAGGACCGCCTATCACCTCGACGGCATCTTTCTGGACCTGCCCGTCTCCTACGTCCAGAGGCCCTTTGATTCTCCCACCTGGCTACCGGCGGCCTTCAACCCGCCCCGGGTCCATCGAAGGGTGATGGAGGCGATCCAGCTGATGGGAGGCGTCGGCCTCGACCCCGAAGCCCCCGACCCGGACCGGGGATCCCATCTCTACGGGGTCCACACCGAATTCGAATGTGGGAGGTGCGGGAGGTGCTGTACTCTCTCAAGCCCCATAAGCCTGGAGCCCCAGGACGTGGAGAGGATCTCTGCCCTCCTCGAGATCGGCATAAGAAAGACGATCCGAAAGTATGCGGCCCTGGTCGAGGTAGGGGACCACCGGGCCTGGTCGGTTAAGAGGGATTCTCCCTGTACCTTCTTCGACCAGGACAGAAGCCTCTGCAAAATCCATGCCGCAAGGCCGATCGTCTGCAGAGCCTTTCCCCTCCTATCGCCCCGGACCGCCGGAGGCGAGCCCCCCGCCAGCTGGTGTCCGTCAGCTAGAGATCTCTAATTCATCGAAGCCGTCAGGTGAATAGGTGAAGGATAGAAACGAAGATCATCCCAATTTGCCATCCTGAACGATCAGGATGTTCGAATCGCACCTTTTTCCATGTTATCAACGGCCTAAATTGTTAATCTGAAAAATATTTTGTGTTATCAAACATCAGCTTGATAGTTTGATCTGCATACGATTCGGGAAAGTTTCATAAATAATGACTCTATTAGGTAAACCCTTGAGAAATTAAGCACCATATTAAACGGAATTTATTAAGATAGCCGGTGAGAAAGATCAGGATGGATCGTTCGATGCAGGATATTCATAAGCGCCACCTGGATAGCCCGAAGGTGGGATGGGACTTTCAGAAGGCGGCAGCCAGAATGATGGCAGTCCTCAGGCAGGGGGCCTTCTTCTCCAACCGCCTCATCGCCTTCGCCATCATCCTCACCCTCAACTTCATCCTCCCGAGGATGATGCCCGGCGATCCCCTCCAGGCGATCTACGGCCAGGAGGCGCTTCTCGCGATGACGCCCCAGCTGGAGGCGGAGCTGGTGGCGAGGTTCTCCCTCGACCAGTCGATGGGCCAGCAGTTTGCGGCGTACATCCTCGCCCTCCTCTCCGGCGACCTCGGCCACTCCTACTACTACAACCAAGAGGTTCTGGCGGTGATCCTCGACTTTCTGCCCTGGACCCTCCTTCTGACGGGCACGGCTCTCGTCATATCAACCCTGGCGGGCCTGATCCTGGGGATAGAGTCCGGCTACCGGAGGGGAAGGGGCACCGACAAGATGCTTCTCGCGGGTCTGATCTTCCTCAGCGGCTTTCCCGACTTCTTCATGGGGATACTCCTCCTCCTCATCTTCGGGGTGGTTCTGGGAATGGTTCCCCTATCCGGGGCCCTCACCCCCTACAGCGGCCTGGGGGGGCTCCCTCTCGCCCTGGACATCACCCACCACCTCCTCGCCCCCCTCGCCGCCCTAGTCCTGGTTAGGGTCACCTCATCGTACCTTCTCACCAGGAACACCATGATCACCACCCTCCAAGAGAACTTCATCCTCGCGGCTCGAGCCAAAGGCTGCTCCGAGGGGCAGATCAAGTACAGGCACGCCGGCCGAAACTCCCTTCTCCCGGTGGTGACGGCGACGGGGCTCTTGATCCCCCACCTGATCACAGGAGCCCTCTTCGTCGAGATCGTCTTCTCCTATCCGGGGGTCGGATGGCTCCTCTACAACTCCCTCCTCACCAGGGACTACCCCCTGATCCAGGGGATACTTCTGATGGTGACGGTGGCGGTCCTGGCGGCGAACCTCCTGGTGGACCTCCTCTATTCCAAGCTCGATCCGAGGGTGAGCCATGCACATTAACGTCTGGCACGAGATGGCCGAGAGCAAGGTGGGAAAGGCGGGCCTATTACTGATCGGCCTGGTGGTCTTCCTGGCGCTCTTCGCCCCGGTCCTCTCGCCCTACTCGCCCCGGGAGAATACGGACACTCCTGCCTTCAGCCGCCCCTCGGAGGATCACTGGCTCGGCACCAACGACGCCCGGCAGGACATCTGGACCCAGCTCCTCTACGGCGCCAGGACCTCTCTCTCCGTGGGGTTCGGAGTCGCCCTCCTCTCGGCCCTCATCAGCGTCCTGGTCGGCGGCACGGCGGCGATCTTCGGCGGCCTCTACGACCGGTTCTGGATGAGGATCGTCGACGCCACCATGGCCATACCGGACGTGATCGTGATCATCCTGGTGGCAGCCTACCTGCGGCCGAACGTCCTTCTTATGATCCTCCTCCTCTCCGCCCTCTCCTGGCCCGGGGGCGCGAGGGTGATCAGGGCCCAGACCCTCACCCTGAAGGAGAGGATGCACATCTCCGCCGCTAGGACCTTCGGGGCCGGCTGGTCTCACCTCCTCTTCCGCCACATAATCCCGGATCTGGGACCGATCCTGGTGGCGATCATGATCCAGGATGCGAGGAGGGCGGTCTTCATGGAGGCGGGCCTCTCCTTTCTCGGCATCTCCGACCCCTCAGTGATGAGCTGGGGGAAGATGATGCAGTACGCGAGGGTCTTCACCTATCTCGAGGTCTGGAAGTGGTGGCTTCTGCCGACGGGCCTCGCCCTCTCCACCACCCTGATCGGGCTGAGCTTCACCGGCTATTCCCTGGAGGCTGCCCTCGACCCCAGGCTTCAAGAGCCCCACCACCACGAAGGAGATATCTGACTATGCTCGAAATCGACGACTTGAAGGTCTCTTACGACGGAACCGAGATCCTCGCGGGGGTCAGCCTGGACCTCCTCCGGGGCGACTCTCTCGCCATCATCGGCGAGTCTGGGGCGGGGAAGACCACCCTGGGGCTCGCCCTGATGGGCCTTTTGGACGGGAGGTGCTCGGGAAGAGTCCTCCTGGACGGAAAAGATCTCCTCTCCCTCGACGAGAAAGAGAGACGGAAGATGCGGGGAAAGGAGATGGCCATGGTATTTCAGAACGTCGAGGACGCCCTGGACCCCCTCATGACCGTCTACGACCAGATCGAGGAGGCGATCTCGGCCCATGGGGATAGGGACGACTCCGAGGACCTCGGAGATCGGGTCAGCCGTCAACTCAGGTCCGTGGGCCTAAAGGAGGGGAAAGGGAGGTCCTTCCCCCACCAGCTGAGCGGTGGCGAGAAGCAGAGGGCCCTCATCGCCATGGCCCTCGCCAACGACCCCCAGGTTCTGATCCTCGACGAGCCGACCGCCTCCCTAGATGCCGTGACCAAGGCCGAGGTCACCTCTCTTCTTCGAGAGAGGACGAGGGAGAAGATCGTCCTGGTCATAACCCACGACATCTCCACTGCGGCGAAGCTGACGGAGAAGATGGCGGTCCTCTACGCAGGAAGGATCGTGGAGATGGGCGAGACCCGAGACCTTCTGGAGAACCCCCGCCATCCCTATACGCGAGGGCTGATCAGGTCGTCGCCGAACATGACCACCACCAAAGATCTCCAGGGTATACCGGGGAGGATGGTCCACGGCGTCGTGGGCTGTCCCTTCAGCGAGCGGTGCACCCAGAGGATAGATCGGTGCAGAGTGGAGGTCCCGAAGCTCTCAGACGCAGGCGACCGGATGATCGCCTGCCACCGGGGCGGGATAGTCCCCCTCCTGGAGCTCTCGAATGTCAAGACGAGATTCGGCGAGTTTGCGGCCGTCGACGGGGTCGACCTCACCCTCTACGAGGGCGAGACGATCGCCCTCGTCGGTGAGAGCGGCTCGGGGAAGACCACCCTGGCCAAGACCGTCATCGGACTCCTCGACCAGGAGGAGGGCGAGATCAGACTGGAGGGCGAGCCCCTGGCCAAGAGAGGCCGCGATTTCTACAGAAAAGTCCAGATGATCTACCAGAACCCCAAGGAGTCGATCAGCCATCGGATGAACGTCCTCGACGCGGTGGCCGAGCCGCTGGAGGTCCAGAAGGTCGGAAGTCCGGCCGAGAGGATATCGATCGCCAAAAAGGTCCTCGATGAGGTGGAGCTACCCACCGACGACGCCTTCCTGAATAAGTACCCACACCAGATCAGCGGCGGCGAGGCCCAGAGGGTGGCGATCGCAAGAGCCCTGGCCCTGAACCCGAAGCTCCTCATCGCCGACGAGCCGACCTCGGCCTTGGACGCCAGCGTCCAGGCGAAGATCCTCAAGCTCCTCCTCAACCTCCAGGAGAAGAGGGGCCTATCCATCCTCTTCATAACCCACGACATCGCCATCGCAAGAAAGGTGAGCGATAGAATGACCGTGATGCTGAAGGGGAGGATCGTCGAGGAGGGGGCGACCAGCGACGTGACGACATGCCCGGTCCACCCCTACACGATGAGGCTTCTGGAGGTTGCCCCTGACCTCAGGCCGGAGAGAGAGGCCAGATGTGACCTCTGGGGAGTCTCTGAGGGATATCCTCTGCGGGCGAGAGAGATCTGAACGATAACAACAGGATTGGAAATTGGGCGCCGTAAAAGTTTGCTCGACGATCAGAGCTTCATTCCTCGATCTCGCTCATCAGACGCTCCATGATGAGGGAGGCGACCTTGTAGAGGAAAGCGTCGCTCTTGCCCACGGCCGCCTCGCCCGCAAGCCGTCCTGTCACCATCTCCTCCACGATCCTGTCACACTCTTTTCTGGCATCGGTGATCTCCGAGCAGGGATCGAGCTCTCTCAGGCACTCGGAGAGGTCCAGGAGCTGGTCCACCTTCAGGTCCACCGCCCTCTCGACCCAGTCCACCTCGCCGCCTCCGTCGCGCCCACCCCGAAGCCTGCGGATCTCGGCGAGGAAGGGGTCGGCCTCTTCTGCTGATGAATCGGTCCTGGTATTTGACATGCTTTCAACTTCTCTGCCCGGCTCCGACTCCGAGATGGTCCTCTTCAGCTAAAACCCTTGTGCAGAAGAGGGACGGGGATGGGAGAGGAGAGGAGATGGAGCGCGACGGAGGTAGCATTACGACGGTCCTCCAGAAACCTCGCCGAAAATTTTTTATTGCATCCCAGGCGTAAAGGGCGCCATAGTTGAAGTTGAGTATGAGAAGAGAGATCCTCTCGGCATAATCTCCGACCTTCAATCTTACAGTGCCTCTGAACCGGTCAGGCGAAGAGATCTCAACCCCAGGAGCCGATTGCCCGATGCCCATCATAGAGGACCGCGAAGAGCTGAGAGAGATTCTGAAGAGAAGCAGAACCGTCGCAGTGGTAGGGATATCCCCGGAGGAATTCAGGCCGAGCCACTTCGTATCGGAGACGGTGAAGAGGCGCGGCTTCAAGATCTACCTCATAAACCCCGAGCACGAGGGGAAGGAGATCCTGGGGGAGAAGGTCCTAGGATCTCTCCGGGACGTCCCCGAAAAGATCGAGATCCTGAACGTCTTCAGAAGGCCCGAGGCGGTCTATGCCCTCGCCGAGGAGGCCCGAGAGGTCGGCTTTGAGACCTTCTGGCTCCAGCCGGGGACTGAGAACCCGGAGGTTATCGAGGCCCTGGACCGGGAGGGGAGGGTGGTGGTCCCCGGCCTCTGCATCAAGACCTGCTGCATGCTCCTGCTTCGGGATTGATGGAGAGATCGAGAACCGAATAAGAGGTGAAGACGGAATGGAACTGAAAGGGAAGAAGGCTGCTCTGCTGGTGGCAAAGGACTACGAGGACCTCGAGTTCTGGTACCCCTATTACAGGATGAGGGAGGCCGGGGCCGAGGTGGTGATCGTCGGGACGGCCGACGGCGAGGAGACGGTGGCGAGCAAGCACGGATACCCCGCTGAGATCGACCTTCGAGCGGACGAGGCGCTGGAGGAGGCGGAGGGGTTCGACGGCCTGATCGTCCCCGGCGGCTGGGCTCCCGACAGGCTCCGGAGGTGCGAGAAGACCCTGGAGCTGGTGAAAACCATCTTCGACGACGGCGAAGTGATGGCCGCCATCTGCCACGGCCCCCAGGTCCTGATCTCCGCCGATGTCGTCCGGGGAAGGAGGATGACCTCCGCCCCGGCGATCAGAGACGACATGAGAAACGCAGGAGCGGTCTGGACCGACGAGGAGGTGGTAGTCGACGGAAATGTGATATCCTCGAGATCGCCCCCGGATCTGCCCGCCTTCTGCAGGGAGATCGTCAGGGCGATGAGATGATCAGAAGTCGACCTCTACGACCCTCCCCGAGAGGACGTCCTCCTCGCCGACCTCGACGTTCATGAAGACCCCTCCCGCGAAGTCCTCTACAGGGCCCACCAGATAGGGGCCGACGGAGTGGGTCTCGCCCCGGCCGTCGGTCGGGTAGGGGACGGTGATCTCGTAGCGGCCGTCTTCGGGCATCGCCGAGTTGTAGTACTGGAACCTCCTCCCCTGGTTTGATACCATCTCCAGGACCACCCCCATCGGCTTCTCGGAGGGGGCGTCGCCCGCGATCTTCGCCCCCTCCACCCGCTCGAAGACCTTGACCTCGCTCGTCGGGCACTTGAGGCCCGCGAAGCTCTCCGACTCGTAGATCAGGCGGAAGTGGCCCAGGTTCGTGCAGTCGAGGAGGTGAAGCCTGGCCAGAACAGTTCCCAGGAACCTCTTGGAGTGCTCGAAGGTGATCAGATCGGAGTCGTCTGATATCGCTATGTAGCTTCCGGGATCTTCGTCGATCCAGCGGACCACGGCCGGAAGCTTTCTGTAGACGATCTTCTGGTCGGTTATGACGTACCTCGCATCCCTCGCCTTTGCTATGGCCACGGCCTCCTCTTCGTCTTCGGAGAGGAAGAAGGTCGCGGCGTCTTTCGCCCCCGCCTGGAAGTTGTTCGCCACCACGGGCCTTCTAGACATATAGAGGATCCAGTTGCCGTAGTCCCACCAGCTCAATACGCCGTACTCCCCGGCTCGAACGGGTTGATCGAAACCCTCGGTTGGGGGCGTATTCTCCTCCAACCAGTCGAGAGCTTCGAGCCAGTCTCCCGCTATCTCCGGCCGGTCCTCTGCGATCTCGACGACCCCAAGGACGCTGGGAAGGATGAGGACGACCAGAAGGGCGATGGTGAGGAGCTTGGCCGCCAGAGGTTCCACCCTCTTCGAGGCTTTCAGCCGGTCGGCCGCCCAGAAGAAGAGGAGGGCTACCAGGATCGATCCGGCGACGGAGAAGAGGTAGAAGAACCGGGCCTGAAAGACGGTGAGAAGGAGGGTGAATGCAGCCCATACCAGGAAGAGAACCCGATCCCTGGGAAGGCGACTCTGCCATGTCGACCACGCCGCGAGGCCGAGCCCGAGGAGGGAGAAGAGGAGACCGAGACCAGAAAGGGAGACTAGATCGAAGACCTGGTAGATGGGCGCTGCCTCTGCGATCCCCTGCCCCGCCGGGCTGCCGAGAAAGAAGTAGCTCAGCCCCTCCCAGAGGAGAGAGCGGATCTCCCGGGCCATCTCGACGGCGTAGCTGAGGATCACGGCGAGGTAGCCCAGGAGCGCCACCGCAGGGACGAAGGCGATCCAGGGCGCATTCTTTGCGACGAAGAGGCGCGATAATAGGTAGAGGAACGACAGGGCCGCCAGGGCGGCCAGGGCCCCGAAGAAGGAGGGCGAGAGCCAGATCTCGTCCCGAAAGGGGAGGAACATGATGATGGCGACGCCGAAGGCCGCCGTGAGGGGAACTATCGTCTCTTCGGCGGGCGCGCCCTCCCGCAGGTCGATGGCGACCTGGAAGGCGGCGTAGATCAGAATCGCGCCCATGTAGATCGGAGCTCCCAGCCAGGTGTATGATGTGGCGGCGATCAGCGCTCCCGCCGCGGCCCCGAACCAGAGCCACCGGTCTCGATCGGTGAGGGCATACGCCAGAAATAGGAGCGCCCCCAGGATGAGGAGCGATTCCAGGACGTCGTGGTCAGGGCATCCGAAATGGGTTCTTGAGATATGTTTTGGATCGAAGGCCAGGAGGAGGACCGAGAGGAGCGCCACCCTGCCCCCGAAGAGCTTCTTCGCCAGAAGATAGAGGACGGGGATCGAGACCGCCCCCAGGACTGCGGGCATGATCGCCCCCGCCATCTCGACGGCCCGAGGGCCCCCCCCGAGGAGGAGGGAGGCTCCCGCCACCACCTGGTCGAAGAGGGGCGGCCACAGAAGCTCAAAACCCCAGGGGTGGTTGAGGTAAGAGTCGAACCAGAGGACGTGGGGGAAGCTCTCGGCGGTGACGAAGATCCGGCGCATGTGATAGAAGGAATCATACCCGTAAAAGAGAACGTCCCCCCCCACTATGCCGTTTTTCGCAGGAAGGAGCCTAAAAAATAGGGCCAACGAGAAGGCTCCAAGAACCCCCAAAAGCTCCTGCGACCCTCCTCGATCCATGTATCTCGACCTCATCCTTCTCAGGAGGGAAGCCAGGCGCGGCCTCCCATCCATCCCTCCCTAGGTCGCAACTCCTTTTAACACTTATGGATCGAGGGGCTGCCGTTCAGGTCGGCAGTATCTGTTGTTAGAGCCAGCCCCGCAGCCGCCGCCCGCGCTGAAAAAGTATTTAGGCTGGGATGCAAGTCACCCCTCCGGTCAGATTGATGAGAGAGATGGAATCGAAGACGAAACTCGCTTGCGGCTCCGACCTCTGGGTTATCTCGGTTCTGGGAAAGGACAAGCCCGGGATAATTCGCGACCTTCTGGTCGCCCCGGCGGAGATGATGGTCAACATCGTCGATTTGGACCAGAGGATCCTCCAGGGCCTCTTCGTGATGTCGATGGTGGCGGACTTCGGACGGGCCACAAAGACCCCCAAGGAGCTGGAAGCTCGTCTCCAGGAGCTCGCCGCCGAGCTCGGACTGGAGGTGAGCGTTCTTCCCCTCGATCAGTATCGGGGCAGGAGGAGGGGAAGAAAGAACCTCCAGGTGGTGACGATCCTGGCTAGGGACCGGGTGGGGATAATCTACGACGTAGCAAGCCTCGCCGCCGGAAGGGGTATAAACATCGAGAGGGCTGCGGTCACCGCCCGAGGCGAGCTGATATCTATCGAGTTCGTCATGGACTTCGGCGTCGTCGACTCTCACCAGCTTCGAGAGGAGCTGAAGATCGAGTGCGAGAAGCTCGGCCTCGACGTCGTGGTCCAGGACCTGGACAACTCCGCGAAGGAGAAGAGGCTCATCGTCTTCGATATGGACTCTACAATAGTCGATTTCGAGACGATAAACCAGATGGCCTCCTTCGCAGGAGTGGACAGAGAGGTGGAAGAGATCACCGAGCGGGCAATGAACGGAGAGCTGGACTTCGAGGAGGCCCTGCGGAGCCGGGTCCGCCTGCTCAGGGGAATCCCGGTAAAGGCCCTGGACGAGATCGCCAAGAACATCCAGCTCACCCCGGGGTCTGAAGAGCTGATCCACCACCTCAAAGAGGTGGGGTACAAGACCGCCCTGATAAGCGGCGGCTTCACCTACTTCACAGATATACTGAAAGAGCGACTCGGCTTCGACTACACCTTCGCCAACGTCCTGGAGATCAAGGGCGACGTCCTCACAGGCGAGATCGAGGGCGAGGTCATCGACGCCGCCGCCAAAGGTAGGATCGTTAACGATCTCGCGAGGCTGGAGGGGATCGGCCCCGAGAACGTGGTGGCGGTGGGAGACGGCGCCAACGACTGCCTTATGATCCAGAACGCCGGCCTTGGAGTCGCCTTCAACGCCAAGGAGATCCTGAAGAAGGTCTCCGACGGGAGCCTCTCCAAGGAGAACCTCATCGGCCTTTTGAACGTCCTGGGCCTGGCGGAGAAGGGTGGAGAGCTCCTCTAGGGCGGCCGTTCCTCCTCGGCCCGCCGAGAGCCGACCCCTCAGCATTCTGCGGGCCAGAGGCGGAGGTGCCCAAATAGTCCGCCCGCACGCGCAAGGAAGGATGCAGGGCAGGTCCGCCAGATTATGGAGGACTGCGAGAACCGCCAACCTCCGCTCGATCTCGGTCCGAACCCGATGAAAGAGGGGCTGCCGCCAGATCCGGAAAAAGCATTTATACTTGACGGATTTTAAGGACTCTGATTCGTTTATTATCTCATATCGGAGGATTGAATGATTTGACGACTGTTTACGATGTGCCTCCAAACAACCTAATCGATGCTGTGGCACAAGAGCTGAAGACCAGCGGGAAGATCGAGCCGCCAGAGTGGTCGGCTTATGCGAAGACAGGAGCGAACAGGGAGATGCCGCCCGTCAACCCCGACTGGTGGTACGTGCGGTGCGCATCGGTGCTCCGCCGTCTGTACATCGACGGGCCCGTGGGAGTATCGAGGCTCCGGTCCTACTACGGAGGAAAACACAGAAGAAGGACCGTCACCCCCAGCTTCGCCAAGGGCAGCGGCTCTGTCGTTCGGGTGGCTCTCCAGCAGCTGGAGAAGGCAGGATACGTGAAGAAGATGAAGGTGGGACGACAGCTCACCCCAGAGGGACAATCTTTCCTGGACAACATATCTCATCAGGTCAAAATCGAGGTACAGAAGTCGATCCCGGAGCTCGAGAGGTACTGATTCATGGATATGGATGACGAGCTTGCAGAGCTGAAGCGCAAAAGGATGGAAGAGCTCCAGAGGCAGCAGACAGACTCCCAGATGTACTCTGCTCAACAGGCCCAGCAGGAACAGATGCAGCAGGAGATGGAGGCCCGAAAGCAGGCGATCCTGAGGACGATCCTCACCCCCGAGGCGAGGGAGAGGCTGAGCAGCATAAGGATGGCCCGACCGGATTTCGCGTCCCAGATCGAGTCCCAGCTGGTGATGCTGGCCCAGGGCGGCCGGCTCCAGAGCGCTATAACAGACGAGCAGCTCAAAGCCATACTCAAACAGATTCAGCCCAAGAAGAGGGAGATCAACATCACCAGGCGATGAAGGTTGTAGTTCTCTTCAGCGGCGGCAAGGACAGCGCCTTAGCCTCGATTCTTCTGGAACCGTTCTTTGATGTGGAGCTGGCAACCTTCGCCTTCGGCCCCTACAGTACGGACGAGGCGGCTGCAGAGGCCGCAGAAGTCCTGGACCTTCCCCACAGGACTATCGTCTTCGATGACGAGGTTCTCCAGGAGGCACTCGGGATGCTCCTTGCGGCCGGATATCCGAGAGACGGCATAAACCACCTCCATCGGTGCGCCCTCGAGGTCCTATCCGAAAAGGAGGAGTTTGTGGCCGACGGGACTAAGCGAGAAGACCGGGTTCCCATGATGAGCCCGGACGGGGTTCGGAGCCTCGAGGACAGAAAAAAGGTCCACTACATAAGACCGCTCGCGGGATACGGGAGCAAGACCATCAACGCCCTGGCATCAAGCTACATGGATTTCGAGACGCTCAATAGCGAGGCACTGCCCGCCTCCGACTTCGAGGTGGGGCTGAGGCTGGCGCTAAAGGAGCGATGCGGGCAGGAGGCGATAGCCAGGACATTTCCTGCCCACCACATGCATACGAGAGTGATCAGGAGGAAGCGGATTTGAGCAAGAGAACCAAAGGCAAGAAGATCAGACACGCCAAGGCCTTCGGCCAGAACAGACGAGTGCCCGGCTGGGTGATCATAAAGACGATGCGCAACGTTGTGAGCCACCCCAAGAGACGTCACTGGAGACGGAGCAGCATAGAGTGAGGGGAGAACAGATGACAGAAACAGAAAGAGTATATACGATCCCCTTGAGGGAAGTTAAGAAGGCTCCGAGGTGGAAGAGGAGCAAGAGGGCCGTCTACGAGGTAAGAAAGTACCTGGCAAGGCACATGAAGACCTCCATCGATGACGTGAAGATCTCCGGCGACCTCAACGAGGCGATCTGGGCGCGGGGCGGCCAGAAGCCACCAGCGAGGATCCGGGTGAAGGCGGCGAAGTTCGACGACGGCGGGGTTGAGGCTGAGTTTGCAGGCGAACGGGTCAGATAAGCGGCTGAAGATTGCAGGAAGCGCCCTTCTGGGGGTCTTCGCCTGCTGCACTGAGGCGGCGGTGCTGGTGCCCTTCGAGACGTCCGCAGGGGCGATGAGAGCCCTGGAGAGGCACCTGGGCTTCGAGCCGGTGAAGACGACGGTGGCGGGCAGCTCGGTCATAGGATCTCTCGTCTGCGGGAACAGCAGCGGCTTCATCCTCACCCCCCACGCCAGCGATGAGGATCTCGCTAACCTCTCCGCTTTCGGGAGGGCCGCGAGGCTTCCAGGAAAGATAAGCGCCGCCGGGAACGTCATCCTCGCCAACGACACCGCCGCCATGGTCCATCCGGGACTCTCGGACCGGGCCTGTGAGGCGGTATCAAAGACCCTGGGGGTTGAGGTGAGGCGGGGCACCATCGGCGGACTGAAGACGGTTGGCATGACCTCCGCCGTCACCAACCGGGGCATCCTCGTCCATCCGAGGCTCGCTGAGACCGAACTCGCCGAGCTCGAAGACCTCTTCGGCCTTCCCGTGGACGTGGGGACGGTGAACTTCGGCTCGCCTCTGGTGGGGTCGGGGATCCTCGCCAACAGCCGGGGGTACGTTGCGGGGGATGAGACGACCGGTCCGGAGCTGGGTCGTATAGAAGATGCGTTGGGTTTTATGGGGTAGTCTTATGGTCGATTTTGAGATCAATGGAAAGTTCAAGGTAAAAAGCAGTTGGCAGTCCTTTTCCAAGGTCGTAGAGAGCAACAGCGAGAAGAACGCCGTGGAGAAGACGTACTCCCTCCTCGGAAGCAAGCAGGGCGTGAAGAGAAACCTGGTCAGGATAGAAGAGGTGAAGGCCCTTGGCTGAGTCTCCGACTGCTCCCAGCGAGGAGGAGGTCAGGAGGCTCATGATGGTTTATCAGCAGTACCAGGCCGAGGCCGAGGCGATCGTCCGGCAGCTCGGGCTCTTCCAGCTCTCCGTTGAAGGGTGCGAGAAGGCCCTCAAGGCCGTCGATGCGATGGAGACGGCCGAGGATGGACAGGAGATGCTGGTGCCCATCGGCCAGGACTCTTTCATCCACGCGAAGCTCGCCTCCAGGGATAAGGTGATCGTCGGCATCGGCGCTGGGGTGAGCATCGAGAAGAACGCTGTTGAAGCCAAGGAGTCTCTCGACAAGAGGAAGGCGCAGCTCTCAGAGGCCTCGGGCAAGCTGAACCAGACCCTCTCCAAGATCGAGCAGGAGATGGGCAAGATCCAGTCGATCGCCGCAAAGTACGAGCAGCAGTTTTCCGAGTAGGAGCTAAAAAGTTGTTCAACAGGTTCAAGGAGAGGCTGAAGGGGTTCAAAGAGGCCGTATCCACCAAGATCCAGGAGAAGGGCGAGGCAGAGGCTAAGAAGGCCGAAGCCGAGAGGGGCAAAGCGGAAGAGGGGAAGCCTCAATCGAAGACGGGCCCAGCCGCCGCAGAAGCTCTAGAAGCGAAGATCCCTGCTGAAGATAACGCCACCAAGACGAAGCAGTCCTTCAAATCTCGGGCCAAATCCCTGATCTTTGAGCAGGAGGTGGTCCTGGACGAGAAGGACCTCACCGACCCCCTCTGGGAGCTGGAGATGGCTCTCCTGGAGAGCGACGTCGCCCTTCCCGTCGCCGAGACTATCGTCGCCTCCGTCAAGGACGAGCTGGTCGGGCGAAAGAAGAAGATCCGGGCCGACACTGGCGAGATCGTCGAGGAGGCATTGAGATCAGCCCTCTTCAAGGTCCTCTCGGAGAACCGCTTCGACGTCGACGAGTTCATCGCGAAGGCCGATAAGCCGGTGAAGATCGTCTTTGTAGGGGTGAACGGTACGGGCAAGACCACCTCCATCGCCAAGGTCGCGAGGTATCTCAAAGATCGGGGCTACTCCGTCGTCCTCGCCGCCGGGGACACCTTCCGGGCGGGGGCGGTGGAGCAGATCGAGGTCCACGCGAAGAACCTGGAGGTGAAGCTGGTCAAGCACAAGGACGGCAAAGATCCCGCCGCCGTCATCTTCGACGCCGTGGAGTACGCGAAGGCCCACCACAGGGACGTAGTCCTGGCGGATACAGCAGGAAGGCTTCACACCAACGTCAACCTCATGGACCAGATGAAGAAGATCGTGAGGGTGGTAAAGCCCGACCTTCTGATATTCGTCGACGAGGCGATCGCTGGAAACGACGCCGTGGAGAGGGCGAGGCTCTTCAATGAGGCGGTGCCGATCGACGGGACGATCCTCACCAAGACCGACGCCGACGCCAAGGGCGGGGCAGCCATATCCATATCTCAGATCACGGGAAAGCCTGTCCTCTTCCTGGGGGTGGGCCAGGACTATCCCGACCTGGTGAAGTTCGAGCCCGAATGGCTCCTGGAGAGGCTCCTCGGATCCTGAGGCGGGGCTTTCGTCCCCAAAATTCCCAAATTCCCGTTTTTATTTATCGTCCTCTCCGAACTGCGGGACGTAAAGGGGCAGGCCGTCGCTCTTCTGGATCGCCCTCGCCCGGCTCAGGTACTCCTTGATCATCACGGGAAAGGTTCTCGCCTCCAGGTACCGGAGGCCCAGCTGTTCCGCCCACCTCTGGACCCCCAGGTCCTGGGATATCACCGCGGCGTTCAGCTCCTTGGCCAGGAGGAGGATGTCGATGTCGGGGGCGCTGTCGAGGATGCCGTACCGCAGCGCGTTTCTGTACTTCTCCCGAAACTTTCTCACGATGCCTCCGACGGCCTCCCTCTCGATCTCGCCCTTCATCGCCGAGAGGTCCCCCTCCTCTGCGCTCAGGGCGATGCACCTTGCCACCGCCTCCCAGATCGCCTCCTCAGCGACGTTCATCCCCTTGTTGATCCTGCTTCGCATATAGAAGACGTACTCGTAGAAGACCTTGGAGGGGATCTTGACCTCGTAGCGGTCCGGGGTCATCTTCACCAGCCAGGTGTCGACCTTGATCAGAACGGCCTCATCGCACTCATTGTGCTTGACGAAGTCCCTTATCTCGTTGTAGACGGAGGGGTAGGGGATGTAGCAGCTTATGCCGAGGTGAAGCCTCGCCTCGGCGACAGAGTCGAGGATGGCGTTCATCCCCTCGCAAATGTTGGTGCAACCCTCCCCCTCCCAGGCGAGGGAGTCGGTGAGGGCTGTGGTATCGAGCACAAACCTCTGGCGCAACATCTTGCCCAAGTATGTAGGAGGTGATATAAGACGGCTTTCCCGCCCCATCTTCACGATATTTAAAGGATGAGCTACCTTGACGGATCTAGGGCCGCGGTCGGGCCTCAGAGAGGGAGCCCGACCCCGTGGCGAGAAGGATGCGGTGGTAGGTTTGAAGCCCCTGGTCTTTTCCCTGAGCAGAATAGAGAACCTGATGCAGATGGTGAGCTTCGACCCCCGGAAGATGGAGGGCGAGATCATCACCAACACCTCCATGGTGGACCTGAAGATGCTGGAGCCGACCCTCCAGATATTCCGGGACGTCATGGAGAGCGGCCTCTCCGTCAGCCCCTACCTGAAGGTGGAGACCTTTGGGAGCAGGGCCAAGATCATGTCCGCCTGCAGCATCACCGTCAGCGGCGTCCTCCTCAAGGCCGGGGTTCCCATGAGGCCCAAAGGTGGGGGCGTCATAGAGGTGATCGATCGCGAGCCGGTCCGGTTCACTGACATGCTGATGTACTGGGCCACCACCATCGATCCGATAGACGTCCTCATATCCCAGGAGCTGACCAGCGTGGTGAGGATGATGCAGACCGGAAGCGGCAGGATCCTGGGAAACCTCCAGGAGGCTCCGATGCTGGCGAGGGAGAGGATCGAAGAGAGGCTCGAGATCCTGGCCGAGGCCGGGTTTTCGGGGGTCTTGGATCTGGGAGACCCGAATATGAACGTCCTGGGGGTCTCGGTGGAACGCGACCACATCGGCATATCCCTCGTCGGCGGAACGAACATCGTCGCCGCCGCCATGAGCCGCGGGGTAGGGATAGAGACCGAGTCGATAAGCAGCCTCACCGAGATGGGGGAGATGACCCACATCGAGGATCTCCTATGAGGCGGAAAGCGGCGAGATTGCCTCGGCCAAGATCTTTATAAGATTCATATCCAACTCTTTTTCCGTGAAGAACGAAGAGGTTGCGCGCCTGCTCCGAGAGATGGGGGACCTCCTGGAGATGGGGGGCGAGAACGGATTTAAGGTCGTGGCCTACCGAAGGGCGGCGAGGTCGATAGAGTCGATGAAAATGGACCTAGAGGAGGTCAGCCTCCGGGGCGAGCTGGAGTCGATCCCCGGAGTGGGCAAGGCCATCGCCGCAAAGATCAGAGAGTTTTTGGAGACCGGGAGGATCGAAGCCCACGACCGACTGTTTCGGGAGACGCCGCCGGGGATGGCCGAGCTTCTAGCGATCTCGGGCCTCGGCCCCAAGACCGTGTCCATGCTTCATCAGAGACTGGGGGTATCCAGCGTCGAGGAGCTGGAGCTGGCAGCGCGGGAGCACCGGGTCCGCCGCCTTCCCCGGATGGGCCCCACCTCCGAGAAGAACATCCTCCGGGCCATCGAGAGGTGGAAGAAGCGGAGCGATCGGATCCCCCTGGGGGTGGCGCAGCCCTTGGCCGAGGAGATCCTGGGCCACCTCAAAAAGGTCGAGGGGATCGGAGACCTCACCCTGGCGGGGTCCCTCCGGCGGGGTCGAGAAACGGTGGGGGATATCGACATCCTGGCCACCTCGACCGAGCCCGCCGCAGCGATCCTGGCCTTCGTCGAGATCCCGGCGGTGGAGGAGGTTCTGATGAGGGGGCCGACGAAGGCCTCGGTCATCGTCGACGAGACGGTCCAGGTGGACCTGCGGATCGTCGAGCCCCGCTCCTTCGGGACGGTTATCCAGTACTTCACCGGCTCCAAGGAGCACAACGTCAAGCTCCGGCAGGTCGCCCTCTCCAAGGGCTACTCCCTCTCCGAGTACTCCCTGAAGAGGGTCGCAGACGGGGAGGAGCTCTTCTTCGATCGGGAGGAGGACCTCTACCGCCACCTGGGGATGGACTGGATCCCGCCGGAGATCAGGGAGGACGGGGGGGAGGTGGAGGCGGCCCTGACAGGAGATCTGCCACGACTGGTGGAGGTCTCGGATATGAAGGGCGACCTTCACGTCCACAGCGACTGGTCTGACGGCCGCCACCCCATCGAGGAGATGGCGTTCGCCGCCCAAAAGCTAGGCTACGAGTACCTGGCCATCTGCGACCACTCCCCGAGCCTCGCGATCGCCAACGGGCTCGCCGAAGATAGGCTCAGAGAGAAGACGGAGCTGATCAGAAGGCTCAACGAGGAGATGGAGGGGTTTTCTGTCCTGGTGGGAACGGAGGTGGAGATCAGGGTCGATGGAAGGCTCGACTATCCCGACGAGATTCTGGAGCGGTGCGACGTCGTCGTAGCCTCGGTCCACTCCGCCTATCAGCAGAGGGAGAGGGAGATGACAAATCGGATCATCTCGGCGATGGAGAGCGAGCACGTCGACGTCATCGGCCATCCCACCGGAAGGAAGATCGGGGAGCGCGAGCCCTACGAGGTGGATATGGAGAGGGTCCTGGAGGCGGCGGCGAGGACCGAGACGGCCATGGAGATCAACGCCCACCCCAGCAGGCTCGACCTGAACGACCGCTGGGCGAGGCGTGCTAAGGAGATGGGGGTCACGCTTGCCATAAACACCGACGCCCACAGCACCTGCGGCCTATCGGTCATGGAGTACGGGGTCAAGACCGCCCGGCGCGGCTGGCTGGAGAAGAAAGACATCCTCAACACCCTGGGCCTCGATGATCTGATGAGGTACCTGGACAGGAGCTGAAAAGAAAGAGGAAGGAGAAGAGGGCGATGAAGAAGAAAGGGCGACGGGAGGAAGGACCCTTCGGCGGATATCTGGCCAGGTTTCTTCTCGGGATATTCGTCATGGCCGCCATCTTCAGCGGACTTCTACTGGCCATCGACCATTTGGGGCTGATGAAACCGGCGGGAGAAAGAGATGACATCGCCCCGCCGAGAATCGAGCGGTTCGAGGCAGACCCCGCCGAGATCTGGCCGGGGGAGAGCTCGATCTTGAGCTGGAAGGTATCGGGGGTGGGGCTCGCCGACAAGATCTCCATCGAGCCCGGGATCGGCCCTGTGGCGCCGGAGGGGGAGTT
>NZ_JBNGCU010000014.1:0-15327 GCF_049974945.1 Methanocrinis sp.
TGCCCTCCTCCTTTGCCACCATCTCCATCTCAGCAGTTATCCGGCCGGATTTTGCGTCTTCGATAAGTCCCATGAATCATCACATCTGATTCGTCCCGAGAAGGTCATATTTAAAGTTGGCCGAAAATCCGAAGGTAGACTCATCCTCTTCTGGCGATCCTGACGATCAGGAGGGCTCCGATGAAGTTTATCGCCAGGATCAGGACGATGGCGATGTACTTCCTGTTCTCCTTCTTGAAGATGGAGGAGACTATATTCTCCGAGCTTCCGGCAGACCCTCTGGAGAGATCGATCGATTGGTCGCCACAGAGGTGCACCGCCGTCCCCCTGCCGGCCGACTCCACCGAGTAGGTGCCCCGGTCCAGGTTCCGAAAGATGTAGCGCGAGTCGCCGGTGGCCCGGGCCACGAGGTTGCCATCTCTTCGGACCTCGACTTCTGCCACCTTCCCTGAGTTGACCTCCAGGTCAAAGCACTTTGAGACCGGGATGACCCGACCCTCGGAGAGGGGCAGAGCCGGGCATAGGCCCAGGAGATCGAGGAGGGTGGGTGCGAGGTCCACCTCCGACCAGTCCCCCGCCAGGATCAGGTCGTCGACCCCGGAGCCGATGAATACCGCCGGAACGGCCAGCGACTCCGTTCGGGACGAGTACTTGGCGGAGGAGTGGCCTCCCTTACCCTGGCCGGAGGGAAAGGACATGCCGTGGTCGGCGGTGATCAGAAGGAGAACGTCGTTCTCTTCGCAGGCCTCCACCAGCCTTCCCAGGGGCGCGTCCAGACCCGAGATCGTCTCCACGTATCCTTTGGGGCCGAGGTTGTGGCCGGCGCTGTCGACGGCCCCGACGTTCACGATCAAAAGGAAGGGGCGAGACTTCGAACCCATGGCGGAGACCACGTCGGCGGCCGCATCCAGTCCCCAGGCGTTGTATCCGACGTAGCCGGAAACGCCCCTCTCCTGATTGTAGAGGGGAAAGCGGTCCCTCTCGGCCGAGAGGAGATCGGCCAAGTCGGAAGGAAGGTTTGCCCTGGAGCCGGCCAGGGGCTCGGCTCCCCAGAGGGCGTTGTCGTCGAAGAATATGATTCCGTCCTGCTCCAGGACCATGCCCATCGAGTCGCCCCTCTGGAGGAGGGCGAGGCAGACGAGGCCCTCCTCCCTGGCGAGATCGAAGATCGTCGCCCCTGGACTGCCCAGAATTGTGGTGTCCGCCCAGGAGCAGCCCGTCACCAAAACCGAGTGGCTCGGGCCGGTCTCGGGGACGGGAACGGTCACGTTCAGAACTCGAGCCCCTTCGCCGGTCAGGTTGAAGAGGAGGGTCCTCTCCAGGGGGCTCCCGTCGAGGGCCCGGGGCAGAAGCTCCGGGTAGACGTAAGCCGATCCCAGTCCGTCGACGACGAGGAGAACGGCCCCGGCGGGATCGCCGCCATCACCCGCCCAGACCTCGGTGGTGGGGCGGGCCGATCCGGCCAGGACGAGGAGGACGAAGAGGGCGGCGAGCGGGCGCATCTCAGAAGTCGGTCATAACCCTGTACTGATCGATCTCCGTCTGTTTCAGCTCGGCGAGGAACTGCTCGGCGGCATCTTTGATGTCCTTGGAGGCCGTGATCGCCCGGCCCGTTACGACGATGTCGGCTCCGGATCTGAGGGCCTCGGCCACCGTCTCCACCCTGATCCCACCGGCGACGGCCACCAGGATCTTCCGGTCGGAGCCCGCCGCCATCTTCTTTATGTCGGCTATGACCTCCCAGTTGTGCTTCTCTGCCTCCTGATCGATCGCTCTATGCATCTCCACCACGTCCGGCAACGCCGGTAGGGACCGCAGGACCGCCAGGGGGTCGGGGACGTTCAGCATGTCTATAATAGAGTAGATGCCGGTCTTTCTCGCCTCTCTGATCGCAAGCTCGATGGTCTTTGTGGGGGCGAGCCCCGATATCACCACGGCGTCGGCGGTGGCGTCGGCGGCGAGCCTCACCTCCAGGTTTCCCGTATCCAGGGTCTTGAGGTCCAGGACCACAAAGGAGCTGGGCCGAAGATTCCTGATCTCCTTCACCACAGAGGCCCCGAACTTCTTGACCAGGGGCGTCCCCACCTCGATGAGAAGGTGGTCGCTATCCGGAAGCTGGGAGAGGACCCTGCGAACGACGGCCAGGTCCACCAGGTCTAAAGCCACCTGAAGGTAGGGCGGATCCCAGAGCCTGATAACCCGGAAGCCCATGATGGGGTGGGTCGACCTGTCCTTCTCGTAGAGGACTGTATCTATATCCGGGAAGCCCTCCATCGCCCTCTTGACCGCGAGCTTCGTGGCGCCGTAGTTGTACCGGTATATGGCGTCGTAGTCCCGGGCCAGGGGGTGGATGAAGACGCTCACGATCAGGACCAGGTTCTCGACCTCGGCCTTGGGGATGACCCCCTCAGCGACGGAGTCGGCCACCGCCTTGGCGACGGCGGTCTGGGCGGGGCCGAATATCAGGGCGGCTTGGTCCATGTTCTTCACTGTGACCTTGGGCACGATCAGGGTCGCGGGCTTCGGCGGCAGGTTCGGCCTTATCACCGAAAGAAGCGGGGTGTGACCCGCCGAGAGCTGGGCGAGACCGCTCGCGAAGGCCATTCCCACAGGACCATCTTTGTCACCGATTAATAGATCGATATGAGCGAGTTCGGGCTCGTCCCCTATCAGCGCCTCTCCTATCAAAAACAAGCGTTCACCTCTGCAGCGAAAGAGATCCTGCGGGTATTAATCCTTTTGCACCGGACCCAAGATATCATCGCAGCAGAGGGGCGGAGCTGACAAAGATGAGCAAGCTTTAGCCCTCAGATCGCCTGTAAGCGGATGAGGGGGGCGAGGGCGAGGAGCGTTGAGCCCCCGCCCTCAGATCACCTGCCAGTAGATGAGGGGGGCGAGGGCGAGGAGGGTCAGGCCCGTCGCCAGCCTGATACCGGCCCGGTGTTCCTTCCTGAAACCGTCGACCTTCTCGGGGCTCATGCCGAGGGCGATGACACAGCCCAAGATCAGGATGGGAAAGATCACGCCCAGGTTGTAGAGGAGAAGGTAGACGGCTCCGGTGGAGTAGCCCTCCTCGGAGATCAGCCCCAGAATGGCGATGTAGACAGCCCCGACGCAGGGAGCCTTCACCAGGGAGAAGAGGGCGCCGAGGATGAAGTAAGAGCTGAACTTCCCCTTCGAGAGGGCACCCTCGATGTACTTCTGCGACCAGCTCGCCTTGAAGAGGGAACGGCCTCCGGCCGAAAGGCGCCTTGCATCCTCCAGGTGGACGAGCCCCAGGGCCACGAGAAGGATGGTGAGGGCGATCCGAAAGCTCGAGGCGATCGTACCGGCGTGAAGGGTCTTCAGCATCCCCACCCCGAAGAGGTAGTACATGCAGAATATCCCCAATGAGAAGAAGACCACCATCATGACCAGGTCTCGGCGGCGGCCGGAGCTGGAGATGACGGCGGCGGCGAGAAAGGCGAGGACTCCCAACAGGCAGGGATTGAACCCGGCGAGGAAACCCGCCAGAAATACCGTCATCATGGAGAGGGAGGAGACGTCGATATCCTCAAGAGCCTCGTTTTCGGCCCCAAAAGATCCCCGGCCTGAACCGTCATCCGGCGAGGGGCCGAGGACCGAGATCACCGAGCCGGCCACCCCAGACACCTCCTCGATCTCGGTTCTGAGGGCCTCACGGACCAGCCCCTCCAGAAGGTCCTGGTCGCCATCGTAATCCCGGTAAGCTATGGAGGAGTTCCCGATCACGATAGAGGGCACCCCTCCCTTGAGCCGGTGTTCTCTGATCACCTCTCTCCCCTCCTCTGAGTAGACGTTGTAGACGACGATCTCGGCGCCGGGATAATCCGGGAGGACGCCCTCCACCGTCCGCTCCGCGGCGGCGCACTTGGTGCATCCCGGCGATGCTATGAGGATGACATCCTCTGAGGCCCCGGCCGGGGAGAGGAGTAGGAGGAAGATCAGGAGGATCGCCGGAGAGATCGACATCTTGGTGCAGGGATGAGGGGTGGGCATCAGAGAAGGAGCTTGAGCGAGGAGATATAAAAACTTGGTTTGGGGCGGCCGGAGGTCCCGGACCGCTCCAGCCCTCTCTTTCGGGAGAGAGATCATCCGTCGATGGTGGTGATCTTCAGCTCCGGGACGTTCTCGTCGGGGTCATCGCTGGAGGCAAACCCCACCGTGGCATCGTCCGCCGACACCAGGACTAAAGAGAAGGGACAGCTCTCGCACTCCAGGATCGACTTCTTCACGATCTCGGTGGCGTCGAAGTCGTACCAGACCTCATCCTCATCGACCTCGATCGCACCGTCGGCCCCCTCCTCGTATCCGAGCTCGTCAGACCAGGTGACGGTATCCTCGTAGAAGCCCTCGTAGTAGAAGTGGAGCTCCACCTCGCCAGGGCTCTCGACGTCCTTGGCGTAGACTCTGAGGGTCGCAGACTCGATATCATCGGGAGAGTAGCTGCCGACGATCTGCTCGAAGGATATGTAGGCGACCATGACGGGCTCACCGTCGTCAGAGGAGACCCAGAGGGTCTCTTCAGCGCCGAAGTTGTCGTCCTCGGCGTCGGCATCTACATACGAATCCCCGAGAAGCTTCGGGGCGAAGGTCCCCGCCAGGGCCGCGCCGATCAGGAGGACCGCACAGGCCAGGGTGCAAGTTAATCTGAATATAGATCTCAAACTGAACACCTCAGCCCACCATAGAACCGGGATAAATAAAAAGACTTGTGTTCATCTTTGACCTATATGAGACCTACAAGAGGCTCGCGGAGGCGGATCTGAAGATTTCAAACCCCCTTCGCTAGCCTCATCCCACGTTAGCTTTATTAACTGATGATCCTCCTTTAACTCCGGTGGGTTAGCTTGAGAATTTCAGCAGATCTGCGCCTCATCCTCGGCGCCACAGCAATCTTGGCATCTCTGTTGGTCATGGCGGCCTCGGCGACGACGTATCAGGCGGGCCCAGACCTCCAGGCGGCGATCGACGGAGCAGAGCCGGGAGATACAGTCCTCGCAGGTCCCGGCTTATACGAAGAGGTGGAGATCGCAAAGAGCATCAGCCTCGTCGGCACCAACGCCAGGATTCGGGCCGGGGAGAGGGATATAGGGATCAAGATCACGGCAGACGACGTGACCGTCTCGGGCTTCACCGTCGAGGGCGGCTTTTACGGGATCCATCTGGTGGGCTCGGATAACTGCACCATATCCGACAACAGCGTGACCGGATCTGTCCAGTGGGGGATAGGCCTCGTCTTCTCCGACGATAACAGGATCGAGAAGAACATCGCGAACTATAACGGCCTCGGCGGCGAGGGGTGGTACGGCATATACCTCTCCAACTCGAACCGGAACCTTATCCAAAAGAACGTTGCGAGCAACAACGGTGAGTACGGGATCGCCCTCTTCCCCTCATGCTCGGAGAACGTGATCAGGGAGAACACCGCGGAAGATAACGATTACGGCATCTACGCCTTCACCGACTGCGACGCCAACCTGATCATGAAGAACAGGCTCTCTCGAAATAAGAACTCAGGGATCAAGCTTATCCACGGATGCTCGGCGAACCAGATCCTGGAGAACGATATCTCCGAAAACGGGGTCGTGGGCTTATTCCTCCAGTCGGGGTCGGGATACAACCTCATCAGGGGAAACGAGATCGCAGGTAACTCGAAATTCGGAGTCCAGATCCAGGAAGGCCCCGACGGAAACAACACCATCCTCGAGAACAACATATCGGGGAGCCAAAAGGGGATCTTCGTCGACACCGATGGGAACACCATCTACAAGAACAGGATCTTCGACTGCGTCATCCCCGCCGAGGACCGGGGGGCAAACCAGTGGTATGCGGCCTACCCTGAGGGCGGAAACTTCTGGGGCACCTACATCGGGACCGACGAGTTCGGCGGCCCCGGCCAAAACATATCAGGAAGCGACGGATTTGCAGACCTTCCTCGCATCATCAACGAGAGGGCGCGAGACCTCTATCCGATCATGGGCGATGCGGTACTGCCCCTGGTCCTCGTCGACGCCTCCATCCATCCCGCCCGGGCCACGATCGGCACCCAGGTGACCGTAGAGGCCGTCCTCGAATCCAGGTACGGGGTCGCTCAGATCTCGGCCCGGACCAGGAGCCTCGCCCGACCCTCGGAGCCGAGCCGTTACATCAGGATGGAGAAACGGCCAGGAGATGACGTCTACGTCGGCACCCTCCAGACCGCCCTGATGGGAGAGGGAAGGCACAAGATAATCCTCTCGGCGAAAGATGCAAAGGGGTACGAGGTGGAGGAGGAGATAGGAGAGCTCGAGCTCTCTCCGAGGTCGGGATGGGACTTCAACGAGGCCCTATCAAAACAGCTTTAAGGTGATCACGCTTGACAATTAGTTTTAAGGGGAAAAACCATGTTATTAGGGGTTAGAGAAGATAATTCTTCAAATCGCAGGCCCGGCAAGAGGGCCTGCCATGAGGCTGGAAGCAATTGGTCCAAAGCCCTCCTCGTGGTTGGGGCTCTGGCGCTGACCTTCTGCCTGGCAACTTCAAACGTCTGTGCGCAGAAGGATTATGACTGCCCCACCTGCAACGGTGGAGATACCTTCACTCTGGACATCTTCAACTTCCTGGGCCACAACCCGACTATAGTCGAGGACGAGTCTGAGAAGCCCCCAGGGCCGAAAGAGGCACGAGCCGAGTGGGAAAATGCAACCGGGGCCGAGAGAGAGGATGAAGGGTTCGTCCATGGAGAGTTCCTAGCCTCGATCGAGGATGCTGAAAGAGCCGACGTGATCCTGGACGTGGGTTCCGACTATGGATCATCCCACATCGAAGGGGCGATCCCCCTCTACTGGGACCAGCTCCTCGATGAGGAGAACAATCCCAAGTCGGCCGCCGAGATGGCCGAGATCTTCGGGAACGCCGGCATATCCCCCGACGACTCGGTGGTGGTCTACGGCGACTGCGCGCCCTGCGACGGCATATCGGTTGCGCCCTTCGTCTTCTGGGCTTTGAGGTACGTCGGCCACGACGATGTCAAGGTCCTGGACGGTGGCCTGAACGGGTGGAAGGACGCCGGGAGGGCGACGGAGAGGAAGGCTAACCAGAGGCCCGCTGTGACCTATACGCCCCGGGCGAGGTTGGGGCTGTTGGCCGATTACGACGGTGTGGCCAGCGGCGAGCGCCAGCTGGTCGACGCCCGAACCCTCCAGGAGTTCGCCGCCGACAAGATCTCGGGGGCCGTCCACATAGACATCGATGAGGTCCAGACCGACGGCCAGGTCAGGAGCAGCGAAGATCTGGCGGACGTCTTCTCTGGCCTCGACGAGGACGAGCCGGTAGTCGTCTACTCCAACGCCGGAGCTAGGGGCGCCATGGTCTGGTACGCCCTCCGGCTGATGGGATACGACTCGGCCATCTACACCTGGAACGACTGGGAGGCGAACCAGCCCCCGGTCAGGGTGGTCCTCAAAGAGGTCCGGGCCGAGCCCAACCCCTCCGGGCCGGGACCGGTGAAGATCTATGCCACCTTCGAGGTCGTCCCCGACGAGGGCGATGCTGCGACAGAGCTCTTCGGAGCGGAGTCGGTCGCCGAGGATGAATCCACATCAGGTGATGCGGTCGTCGAAGATGCCGACGATGAGACCGTTCAAGGAGACGGCGGGTCCAACGAGACGGAAGAATCCATCGTCAATGGGACCGAGATCGAGGAGATGATTTCGGAAGCGGCCTCCATGGAGGAGCCGACGGTGAAGACGATGGGCTGCGTCGCCTGCTTCGACCCCATGATCCTCTACGCCTCGGGCTCCAGCCCCTCTGAGATAGTCGGCGGGGTCAAGCTCGGGTCCATCAGCGGCACCAGCACGGCACCGATCACCGCCGCAGGGGCTCTGATCCAGGATCAGGACGGCGAGGTGATGGCCGAGGTGGAGCTGGCCTCCACCATGAGCGACGAGTACACTGGGACCTGGGACGCCACCGGCGCGCCGGACGGAGTCTACATCGTCACCCTGGCGGCGGCCGCCGGCGGGAAGACCTTCTACTTCGAGGACGTCCTGACGATAGAGATCGACAGCACAGCCCCGGTCCAGGAGACGGCGACGAACGCCGTCACCACCGGGATTAGAAAGCTGGGAAGTTATTAATTGGATGGGGGCGTAAAAAGAGGAGATGAGCCGCCCAAGCCCTCCATTTTTTATCACCCTGCTGGTGATCGCCTGGACCGTCTCCAGCGGCGCAGCCATCTCCATCTCCTTGAATGAACCAGAGGAGGTTTCGCCACGATGGTTTCTCCAGAGGGTGGACTCAGTCCTCAACCCCGGCGACGACTTCGATCCTCCGGTCATCTTCAACGCCCACGTATCTCCGATGATCATCAAGAGGGGCGACCCGAGGGTCGAGATCAGCGCCTGGGTGAGAGATGACGTTGCGGTGGAGACCGTCTACGCCGAGGTGGGCGGACGGTACATACCCCTGATCAACCTGGGCCGAAGCGGGAGATACGATGGTCGATGCAGCTCGAACCTCCCCCCCGGAGACCACAGGATCACCATCATCGCCGTCGATCGGGCGGGAAATGCCGCCCGATGCGACGAGCTCATCCTTCAGGTCCTCGACCCCCTGGACCTCAACTCGAATCGGATCGAGGACAGCCTCGAAGAACTCCAGGATCAGGAGCTGAGGGTCATTGTCCTGGTCGAGGAGGACGTCTCCCTGAATAGAGAGGGGACGAAGATCCGGGAGAGGGTGGAGGAGGAGTTCTGGGTCCTGCCTGGCGCCTCGATGGTGGTCCCTGGGAGGGATCTTGAGAGCCTCGCGAAGACGGAGGGCGTCAAGGGGATCTACGAAGATAAGAAGCTCCGAATCCTGGGAGAGGGCTCGGAGGGGTACAGCCCCAGGACCGATCCGCGCTTCAGGGTCGACGACGGCGCAGGAAGAGGCGTGACGGTGGCGATCCTCGATACCGGCGCCGATCCGAACCACCGATCCCTCGACGATTTGGACGACGACATCTTCACCCCCGACCCCAAGATCAGGGCCTTCAAGGACTTCGTCAACGGGAGGGAGGAGGTCTACGACGATCACGGCCACGGAACCCACTGCGCCGGCCTGATCGCGGGGACAGGGGATGGGGGTGGGGGTGGAGTCGCCCCTGGAGCCGAGCTGGTGGTGATCAAGGTGATGGACGAGGATGGTGCATGTTACCTGTCCGACGCCCTCACCGCCCTCGACTGGATTCTAGAAAATCAGGGCGACCTCGGAACAGACGTCATATCCTTCAGCGTCGGCGGCGAGGGGCCCAGCGACGGCTCGACCCTCCTCGACGCGGCCTGCGACAGGATGGTGGACGAGGGGATAGTCGTGTGCGTCGCCGCCGGGAACTCCGGCCCCGCCGCGAGGTCGATCGTCACGCCGGGCACCGCCGAGAAGGTGATAACCGTGGGAGCTATGGACCCCGCCGGCGAGATATTTCAGAGGTCCTCCCGGGGCCCGACCCCTGACAACCGGGTCAAGCCGGACCTGGTGGCTGTAGGGGTGAACGTCACCTCGGCCCGGTCCGGAACCCTCCGAGGCGAGGGCAACATGGACGGGACGTCCATGGCCGCGCCCCAGGTGGCAGGAGCTGCTGCCGTGATCCTTGAGAAGCGGTCGGACCTCGACCCCGCGGGGGTGAAGAGGCTCCTCCTCAAGTCCGCCGACGACGTGGGGCTCTCGGGCCCCGACAACACCTACGGCCACGGAGCCCTGAACCTCACCTCTGCCCTATCCCTGGTGGAGGAAAACGGCGACCCGGCCGATCCCGACGTCTATAGCCTCGCCCTCAGCCGATCTCTGGCCATGGCCGGAGATCCGGTCATGATCGAGGCTGGAGTTTCAGGCGAAGTCGCCGAGGTGGAGGTCCACGTCGTCGGCGAGGAGAGAGATATCAGGATTCCGATGCGAGACTTCGATGGAAACGGGATCTATTCAGGCCGCTGGGAGACGAGGTTCTGGGACCCCGGCGACTACTCGATTTCGGTGGAGGCACGGGATCGGTTCGGCGGGGTGGGGAAGAGCTCCGTCCCGTGTGTCCTTACCTGAGGTGGCAGCCGATGGACCCAAGGGAGGAGATCTCGAAGTTCGGAAGAAAGCTGGTGGCTTCAGGCCTGACCTACGCCCACTTCGGAAATATCAGCATCCTCTCCGATGAGAAGATCCTGATCACCTCTGCCGGATCGATGCTCGACGAGATCGGCGAGGATCAGGTGATCGAGGTCGCCCGGGAGGGAACTTGTCCAGAGGACGACCTCGCCAGCTGCGAGACCGTCGTTCACCGGGCCATCTACGAGAAGACCCGGTCCCGCGCCGTGATCCACACCCACTCCCCTTACGCCGTCGCCACCTCGATCTTGGAGGAAGGGCCCTTGGAGCCAATGGAAGGGGAAGGGGCCCGGTTCCTGGGGGCCGTACCCATAGTCGAGGGGGATATGGGAAGCCAGAGGCTCGCGAAGAGCGCCTCGAATGCTCTCAAAGAGAGCAGGGCCTGCATCGTCCGGGGGCATGGCGTCTTCGCCGTCGGCGCGACCCTGGAGGAGGCCTATATCGTCGCCTGCATGGTGGAGCACAGCGCCATGATCAGGCGGCTGGTGAACGTGGGATGAAAAAGATTTTCGGGATCAGACCCCCATCGATGGATAGACGAAGGCCCCGGCTCCGGCAAGGTCTGGGTCGAGGTGCATGAACTCCTCCAGAAACTCCCGGTGGATCGCCTCGGGGTCGAGGTCAGCGAATAGATCGGGGTAGAGCCACTTGGCGACTAAGACCGTCCCGATGGTCATCTGGGGTCCGAGGGCGAAGTCGCCGGAGATGACGTAGACCCGATCACTTTTGACGGCGTCGACGAGCGAGAGACCGGGGTCGCCCATGATACCCTCCCGATAGGCTCTGAGGAGGGAGTCGTCCTCTGCACCGTAGCCTCCGTTGTAGGAGAGGCCTATGATCACCTCGGGGTTCTCCTCCATAACCCACTCCGCCTCGACCTCGCCGTTGTAATCGATCTTCTCTTTTGCGATGTTGCGGCCGCCGGCCAGATCGCAGAGGTCGGTGTAACCGGTATCGCTGGCGTAGGCCCACCGCACAGATGGATTGCTGTCGGCGCTCTTCTCCCTCTCCAAAAAGACCCGAACCCGATCTTCCTCGGCGATATCGGAGACTCTATCAGAGACTGTCCCCATGTAAGTGTCGTACCACACCTCATAATCCCTCACCGCCTCTCGCCCCCCCAGGAGGTAGCCGAGGGCCATCATCTCCCCTCTCAAGGACTCGGCCATGGAGAGGTCGAAACGGACGAGGGCAGCCTTCGGAGGGAGCTTATCATCCAGATGATCGATAGGCGAGAGCTGGGTAAAGGTGATGACCAGATCGGGATTAAGCCCCATGATCGCCTCCGGGTCTGGCTCCTTGTGAGAGCCGAGAGAGGGCAGATCGCCGAGGTTTGAAAATAGGAGATCGCGATCATGGACGGTGCTTCCGACCCCCACGATCGCGTCCTCTCCCCCGAGGACGATGATCGCCGTGGCGTGGCGCATGTGGAGGGGAACGATCCTCCTCACCGGCGTCTTGACGGTCACGACCCTTCCCGCCGAATCGATGAGGGTGACGTCCGCCGGGCCGCCCCGAATTATCCGCCCGATCAGGTCGAGGTCGTCCTCGTCCAGGTCGCCGTCCCGGTCGGCGTCGGAGAGCTCGGTCTGGGCCGCCTCGGCCCCCCCGATCATCGCCTTGACGGCGTCGAGGTCCTGCTCGTCTATGACTCCATCCATATCGGCGTTCCCGAATATCTGAAGGGTATAACCTGCCGCCATCGACGGCAGAATCACAAACAGAACGCACGATAAAAGAAACGTCAGGGTCTTTTTCATGGTAACTCTCCTACTCTAGGGCCCCGTCTGACGGCCGATCTTCCTCGTGCTTATTTGTTCAGGGTTGGTTATAACTATTTCCATTGAAGTATTACACGGAGTTATCAAGAATAGCTAACGTATGTTTGAAGGACCCGAGATCGATATGGAGAATCCGGCTCGGAGAGAAAGCAGATTGGACGATCGGCCTCTGAGCCCAGTCTCTTCCCTCAAAAAAGATATTAACGGGCAGGGCGAGTCTCTGATCATGAGCTCCGCCTTCTCGATTGGGAAGATCGCTGGAATCCCCATCAGACTTCACATCACCTTCCTCGCGATCATACCCTTCGTCGCTTATATATTCACGACTTTCACACAGCCTTTTCCCGTCAACATCTTCGGCGAGGTCTATGATCTCTCATATGGGTTTGGAGCTGTCGAGCCCCCCATGGCGAAATTGCTCTACTCCTTCGCCTTCTCCATCCTCCTCTTCGTATGCGTCGCCCTCCACGAGCTGGGCCACTCCTTCGTTGCGATGCGGTACGGCATAAAGATCAGGAGCATCACCCTCTACTTCTTCGGCGGCGTCGCCTCCATGGAGGACATCCCCCGAGACCCTGGAATGGAGGCGAAGATGGCGGTGGCCGGGCCGAGCGTCAGCGGGATCCTCGGGATCGGATCGATCCTTCTGAGCTTCCAGTCGGCCCTTCTTTTGGGGGTAAGCCACCCTCTCACCACCCTACTCTGGACATTGGGGGTGATCAACATCGTCCTGATGGTCTTCAACCTACTCCCGGCATTTCCCATGGACGGGGGCAGAGTCTTACGAGCCTGGTTTGCCTCTCGGATGGCCTACGTCGAGGCGACGAGACGGGCGGCAAACATTGGGAAGTTCTTTGCGATACTCATGTTCTTTTTGGGCCTCTTTGGCGGCGGCATCGTTCTGGTGGTGATAGCGATCTTCATCTACATCGCCGCCAGCGACGAGGAGAGGTCGACGGCCATCGTCGTCCCCCTGGAGGGGGTTAAGGTTAGAGACATCATGTCGGTGGACCTGAAGACCGTCTCCCCCGAGACGCCCCTCCTCGAGATCATGAACCTAATGTTCCGGGAGAAGCATCGGGGCTACCCCGTGACCGTGGACGGGAGACTCGCTGGCGTGGTGACGATCTCCGACGTACAGAAGGTCCCCGAAGAGAAGAGGGGGACGACCACCGTGGGAGAGATCATGGTGAAGTCGATATACGTGATCGAGCCGAACGCCGATGCCGCCGAGGCTATGAAGAAGATGATGGAGCGGCAGATCAGGAGGCTTCCCGTGATGGAGGACGGCCAGCTCGTCGGCATAGTCTCCCGCTCAGACCTCCTCAGGGCGATAGAGATCTGCTCTGGGTGGTGAGAGCTACAAAGACAAAGGGTTTTTTAGGTGGTCGCCCTTTGATGGCCCACCGCGAGGTAATCGACTTGGAAGATATAGATTCAGGCGGCGCAAGAGATATAGAGATCCCCGAAGGCCCCTGGGGTGGTGATCGGGGCGAGATCGTGATCGTGGGGACAGCTCACGTATCCGAGAAGAGCGTCCGGGAGGTGACCCGCGCCATAGAGGAGCTGAATCCAGACGTCGTAGCCGTAGAGCTCTGCAGCGGCAGGTACCGCGCCCTCACGGGTCAGGAGGAGACGGGAGAGCTCCAGATAAAGGAGATCCTGAGCGGGGGCAAGCTCTACCTCCTCTTGGTCCAGTGGTTCCTCGCCTACATCCAGAAGAAGATCGGCTCAGACCTGGGGGTTAAGCCCGGATCGGAGATGATCGCCGCCATCGAGGTCGCCGAGAGGATGGGGGCGAGGGTGGCTCTGGTGGATAGAGACATCGCCGTCACCATCCAGAGGTTCTGGTCTGCGATGAGCTTTGCAGAGAAGGCGAAGCTGGTGGCTTCGATGATCCCTGCGGCCTTCGGGAGGGGCGAGGAGATCGATATCGAGAAGGTGACCGAGGATGATGTCGTCTCTGCGATCATAGAGGAGTTTCGAGAGGTATCTCCCGGGGCCGCCTCGGTTCTGATCGACGAGAGGGACGCCTACATCGCCCGAAACCTGATCCGCCTCGGAAAGGAAGGTAGAGTGGTGGCCGTCGTCGGCGCAGGCCACAAAGAGGGGATAACCAAGTACCTCGCAAACCCCGAGAAGATACCGCCCCTCGAGAATATGACCAGGATCTCCAAGAGGAGGGTCTCGGCCCCCAAGCTCTTCGGAGCCGCCCTGATGCTCCTGGTGGTGATCACCATCGCCGCGGTCCTGATATCCGGCAGCAGCACCGAGAACCTATTTTCCGCCCTCAAGATCTGGTTTCTGGTGAACGGCGTCCTCAGCGCTCTGGGAGTTGTCCTGGCCCGGGGCCACCCCCTCTCGGCCCTGACCGCCTTCATGATCGCCTGGCTGACGAGCTTGAACCCCCTGATGGCCGCGGGCTGGTTTGCGGGGATCGTGGAGGCCTGGAAGAGAAAGCCGACGATGGCCGACACCAAGAAGCTCGCCGATGCCGAGACCTTCAAGGAGCTGATGGCGATACCCCTCTTCCGGGTGATACTCGTCGCGGCCCTCGCCAACATAGGGAGCGTGGCGGGAACGGTCCTGGGGGCCTACCTGATCCTCCAGATGTCCGGGGTGAGCCCCCAGGAACTCATCAGAGGGGTCTTATAAAAAGGCCTATAGGCCACCACGAAGGACGACGGTCAGCCCTCGATGACGGTGATGCCGGCGTTCTTGACCCTATTCAGCCTGCTTATGTTCAGCAAGAGCGGCGTCAGCCCCTCCATCTGGGCCGCGAGCTTGAGGGGTCCGCCGTCCAGGGGCCGGAGGTCTTCTATGATCCGGGCCAGGTCTGCTACAACCTCTTTCGACTCCGGGTCGTCCCCAGCGATCAGGACGTCCCCTCCGACCGGCTTCTCCAGATCCTGGAGGGCAGCGTAGGAGATGGTGTGAAAGGCCGCCACCACCTTGACCTTGGATGGCAGAAGCTCCCTGACCAGAAGGGCGGCGCTTCCCTGGACAGGCGGAGTATACTCGAAATGCTTCTCCACCCGGGCCATGGGGACGACGGGAGATATCACGATCTGATCGCTGTAACTCTCCGCAAGGTCTGCTGTCATCGACTCGACGAACTTGTAGGGAACGCTCAAGACGACGATCTCGCTCGCCTCGACGGCCTCGCCGTTCTCCATCCCCCTGATCCTGGCGTCGACGCCAACCTCCCTCAAAAAAGAGGTCAGACTTTCGGCCGTCTCCTCCGCCTTCTCGGCCCTCCTCGACCCTACGATGATCTCGTGCTCTTTTGCCCAGCGCTTAATAAAACCCTGGCCGCAATCACCAGTTCCTCCAACAACCGCGATCTTCATGCCGATCTGGTATCAGAGCCATTTTATTTTATCGTTTCTGAGGCTTTGGGCCGCCTTGAGGG
>NZ_JBNGCU010000014.1:15427-27242 GCF_049974945.1 Methanocrinis sp.
TGGTATCAGAGCCATTTTATTTTATCGTTTCTGAGGCTTTGGGCCGCCTTGAGGGTGTTAGAGAGCTGACTGGACTGGATCGATCACAAGAAGGTGGATCGCGGAAGAAGTGGAAGGAGAAGAAACGATATGAATAGAATAGGCGAGATCGGGAGCTAATGGGGCTACAATGAAGGGTTGGCACGAGGTGATGTAAGGGAGTAGCAATGAAGGGGGTAATTTTTCATCATCTCGTGCCACTAAGCCAGAGCACATATCTGCACTTTGGCCAGCCCAGGTTATCTCCCTTATCCCATATTAACTTTCGGGTCAAGCTAAAACTGAAGTTGCAATCCCGATGGGTCGGGATAATAATTTCGACCTCTGCACGATTAAATAGAGCACAATATCTCCTGAAGGAGTTCAAAGGGAGCATCGGTCTTTATACCCACACCGCTGAAATGGGTTCTGGAGGCGCTATAGCCGGCAGACCTGAGATCATTGATGAGATTATCGGCGGCCCCCGGCGTGGTCTTAAATTTCCTGCATAGTCTGTGGTGGTCGTAGTACATCGGAACGTCGATCTCCTCGGCGCAGAGCTGGAGGAGTCGGACGGCCCGCTCGGAGCGAGCCTTCGAGCCCTCGAGCTCGGAGAGGGCTGCTCTTATAGCCCCGCGATCCTGGATCGGCCCAAGCCAGAGGGGACCCGCGACGTCGGCCCTCCCCTCACAGAATGAGCAAGCCCCCGAGGACCGGCAAGCCATACCGGGAACGGTCCGCCACCGACCGCAGATGCGACACTGCTCCAGGTGGCCCATGCCTTCGAGAGCTCTGTCCGCCATCTTCGCCCCCCTCGCGATCCTGAGGTAGATCCGGGCGTAATGGTCGGTGACGTGGGTGAGGAGGGGCGAGATCCCCTTATCCACCCGCGCCAGCTCCCTCGCGACGGCCCCCAGGAGTATCCTCGCCCCCATCTCCCGGTGGTGCTCGGCCTTGACCGGGACCGCCATGTACTTTCTTATGCCGCTTTTGAGGTGGGCTCCGCAGAGGGGGGCGGTATCGGTCGCGGTTATGAAGAGGTATTTATCGGCCGACCGGGACGCTGCCGCGAGGAATGGAGAGGGCGATCCGAATGGGTCGAGGTCGACGGCCTCAAAGTGTCTCTGGTGGAGAAGGACGTTGGCGTTGGAGGTGAGGATCTCGCAAGCCCCAAGGCCGTTTCTCTCCGCGTTCTCTTCGATGAGAGCGACCGCTTTTGGGCTGACGTCGTTTAAGACCACGTGCTCGACCTTTGCCTCTTTTGCCACCCTCAGGCCGCGCGCTCCGCTGGCGGCGAGGCCGTCGAGGTAGTCAGATATCCCGAGGGACTTGGCCACCGCCACCCCGATGTCCCGGTTCAGCCTCATCCTGGGGTTGTAGAAGGCCCCCTCGACGTTTAGGGCGACTGCGCCCTCCTCCACCATCTTCGCCATCTCAGGTCACTTGTACCCCTTCTCCAAAAGCCCCTCGCTCCAGTAGTTGTCGCACTTGGGGCAGTAGTAAATCGCCTCGATCACGATCTTCTTCCAGTTGTCAGAGTCGAGGGGTCGTCTCAGCTCTCTCGCCTCGCACTCGGTCCCGCACTTCGGGCAGAAAGGCACGAACTGCGCCTCTAAAACGACGTCGTTATCATCCACCTCTTTGACCTCCGGTAGCGGAGATGGGCTGATGCCAAAAAAAAGTTGTCGGTGAACCTCAGAAGACGGCCGCCCCCGCGACCAGAGAGGCGAGGAGAAATCCGAGGATCGCGCCGCCGTTGAGGAAGGGAAGTCCCGCCTGGGGCCTGTCCCTGGAGGTGGTGGAGAGGACGGCGAAGCCCAAGGCCGTCCCCAGCATCGCCCCCAGGGCCGGAAGGTTCGCCCCTATCCCGAAGAGCTCGACCTGGGGAAGGTCGAGGGACCAGTTGGCGGAGATCACCAGGACGGTGGGGATGATAGCGTCCCCCAGCCCCAGGAAGTAGGCGCCCCGATCGCCTCCGGAGCCAAGCCCTTCGCGCCGGAAGCTGTAGCCCCTCTTCCTCGGAACCACGAAGAGGAGGGGTGCCCTGATCTCCATCACCCCCTCGGCCAAGGTGACCATGTGGCGGGTCTTGTAGACGGATATGGCATCGTAGGCTGCAAGGACCACCAGGAGGAGGAGCGCGGGGAAGGGGGTCATGCTGAGGCCGAAGAGGGTCCCCACCCCCGCACAGACGAGTAGGCCGACCAGGTCGATGATGTACCACTCGGGGTAGAGGTGGAGGAGGACGAGGATCGCAAGGGAAGCGAGGAGCGCCAGAGTCGGCGGGAAGAAGGCCGATAGTACGTAGTAGACCCCCATGGCCATCGCCAAAAGGACCACCCCGCTCACGACCCACCCCTTCTTCAGCTTCATGGCCATCAGTATGAATAGGGTGAACCCAAGGACCAGTATGATGTAGCTGAAGGGGTTGGCGGCGGACTCCGGGTTCTCGAAGATCCTGACCTCCGTCTCCGCGAGGGGGGGCATCAGGGCGAGGGAGAGGAGCTGGACCGCCACCACGAAAAAGATCATCACAGCCATGGGAAAGAACCTCTCCCGGATAGTTTCAGAGGACATATTATCATCGCTCCGCCAACAGCTCCAGGTAGGACTTTCGTATCGACACTCCAAGGCCGAGCTTCGCCAGGATATCGAGAGCAAGCCTCTTCTGATCTTCCCAGTTCTCGTCCCCGGTGAGCTCCACCTCGATGAAGGATCCAAGCCCCTCCACATCGTCGACGGCCAGAACTGCGTCGCTCAGGGCGTACTTCGTCCTCTTCTTCTTGACGACAGCGGCCCTCGAAAAGCCGGCCGACTCCAGGATCGACTCCATCGCTATTGGGTCGTCGACCCGGACCGTCAGCTCTCGCCTTGACTTGGTCTCGGAGTCGAGCTTCGGCCCCTTGTAGGTGAGGCGCGCACCCACCTCCTTGACCCTGATCCGAAGGGCCTCGTCGGTTCGGGCGAAGTCGCGGAAAGGAGAGCTGAAGTAGAGGTCGAGGTGGTTCTCCACCCCCATCAGCTCGCCGCCGAGGCCGAGGATCTTCTCCTCGATCCCGGGTGGGGCGCGGGCCTTGACCTCGACCTCGATCATGATCCTGTCCTGATGAGGACGGTGGCGTCTGCGAGGCTGATCATCTCCACGGCCTTCCCTGCGCAGAGGGTCTCGGTCACGATCTCGACCGCCTCGGGGCCCAGCTCCACGATTTCTCCGCCCACCTCGACCTCGATCTTTCCTGCCGCCGCCATCCGGGCGACCTCCTCAGGGTCCATGGATTTGAGCTTCTGGATGATCTCGCCGCTCTGGTTCTTGAAGACCGGGCCTATCGCCTTCATCGAAGGCCTAACCTCCACCGCCCTCGTCTCGATCTCGGGGCTGCCCCGCCTCACGACTACCGGCGAGCTGGTGGAGCCGGATAGGTCGGTCGTCTCCAGCTCCAGGTCAGAGTAGACCTCGATCCCGGCGAGAGGAGAGTTGAGGGCCATCCCCCGGTCTGACTTGTACCTTCTCACCGCCGCGGCCACCTCTTTGATCAGGTCCCCCTCGGGCTGAGGCGAGATATCAAGCGGCTTTGGCCAGGAGGAGGCGTGGACCGACTCGCGGGAGAGGTTTGTTCTGATCTCCTCGGCAATGAAGGGGGTGAAGGGCGCAAGGAGGCTGGTCAGAGCCTCGATGGCGGCGTATATCGTCGACTGGGCCGCCCTCTTCTCGGGGCCTTCGGAACCGTAGAGCCGGGACTTGACCAGCTCGATGTAGTTGTCGGCGAACTCGTCCCAGGCGAAGGACCTGATGGCCCTGAAGGCCTCGTCGAACTGGAACCGATCCATCGAGTCGGTGACCGCCTCGATCATCTGAGAGAGCTCGAAGAGGAGCCATCGGTCCACCTGGTTTGGAGCAGCGTCATCGGATTTGACGGCGTGGGGGGCGGAGAACCGGTACATGCTCCAGAGCTTCTGGAGGAACCTGCCGCCGCTGATCACGTCCTTCCACCGGAACATGACGTCGCTTCCGGGGCTTCCGCCGACGGCCGCCCACTGGCGGAAGGCGTCGGCTCCGTACTTCGCCACCACCTCTTCGGGGGCTATGAAGTTGTTCAGGGACTTGCTCATCTTGTGGCCGTCCTCGCCCAGGACCATCCCGTTGACCAGGATCGAGTCCCAGGGTCTCGTCCCCACCAGGGCCTTGGCCCGGAGGATGGTATAGAAGGCCCAGGTCCTGATGATATCGTGGCCCTGGGGCCGGAGCTGGCTGGGGTAGCGGGGCGGATGGTCGCTGAGCCAGCCGGTGACGTTGAGGGCCGATATCGAGCTGTCCATCCAGGTGTCCAGGACGTCCGTCTCGGGGTCGAAATCCTCAGAGCCGCAGTTCGGACACGAAATCGGCGGCTTCTCCAGGTTCGGGTCCAGGGGAAGCCACTCCTCTTCGGCGACCAGGGGCTCGCCGCAAGCTTTGCAGTACCAGACCGGTATGGGGGTGGCGAAGATCCTCTGGCGGGATATGCACCAGTCCCAGTCCATCGTCCCAGTCCAGTTCTTCAGCCTGATCTCCATGTGCTCGGGGACCCACTCGATCTCCGAGGAGGTCTCGACGATCTCTTCGGGGTTTATCTTCACGAACCACTGCCTCTCGGAGAGGATCTCGATTGCGGTCTTGCACCTCCAGCAGAGGCCTACGTTCTGGTCGAGGGGCACCTCTCTGTAGATCGTCCCCAACGACCTCATCTCCTCGATGATCGCCTCCTTGCACTCCGAGATCTTCATCCCTGAGAACTTGCCCGCGACGTCGGTCATCCTTCCCTCCCGGTCGATGGCCTGGCGGAGGGGGAGGTCGTGCTCGACCCACCATCGGACGTCCTGCTTGTCGCCGAAGGTGCAGATCATGACCACACCCGTCCCGAAGGCGGGGTCGACCTCCTCGTCGGCGATGACGGGGACGGTGTAGTCGAAGACGGGAACCCGGACCTCGGTTCCGATGTACTCTCCGTTCTTCTCGTCCTCGGGGTGGACGGCGACGGCTACGCAGGCCGCGAGAAGCTCGGGCCGGCTGGTGGCGATCTCCAGGTCTCCGAGGTCTGAGCCGAAGCGGAGGTAGTTCAGGGTCGTGGTCCGAGAGTCGTACTCCACCTCGGCGAAGGCGATGGCCGTTCCACAGCGGGGACACCAGTTGACCGGGTGGTCCTCCCGGTAGATCATACCCTTATTGAACATCTGGACGAAGGACCTCTGGGTCTTGGAGTAGTAATCGGGATGCATCGTCACATACTCGTTGGACCAGTCGTTGGAGAAGCCGAGCCTTCTCATGGTCACCCTCATCTTGGCGATGTTCTGGGCGGTCAGCTCCTCGCAGAGGCGGCGGAACTCCTCCCTGGGGACCTCGTTCTTGGTTATTCCATGGATCTCCTCCACCTTCACCTCGGTGGGAAGGCCGTGGCAGTCCCAGCCCTGGGGGAACATGACGTTGTAGCCCCTCATCCTCTTGTACCGGGCGACGAAGTCGATGTAGCACCAGTTGAGGGCGTTTCCTATGTGGAAGTTTCCGGTGGGATAAGGCGGCGGCGTGTCGATTATGTACTGGGGCGCGCTGGAGTTCCAGTCGAAATAGTAGACGGACTCGTCCCAGCTTTCCGCCCACCTCTCTTCAACCTGCTTGAAGTCGTACTCCTTGGAGATCTCGCTCATCGGGAAGGCCTCTGAGTTCTTTATTTCTGCGAAAGGGATAATGGTGGGGAGAGTTGCAAACAACGTTAATAGGATTATCGGTAGACCACATGAATCATGGAGCTCCTGATCTATCACGCAAACCAGTGCGACCCCAAGAGGTGCACGGGAAAGAAGCTTGAGAGGTTCAAGCTCGCACGGACCACCAAACGGTGGAACAAGCTTCGGGGATACCTGGTCTTGAGCCCCTTCTCAGAGAAGGCCCTCTCCCCCGCGGATAGATTTGAGGTGGGCCGGGGCATCGCCGCCCTGGACTGCTCCTGGGCTCATGCCGAGGAGGTCTTCGGCAAGATGCGCCTGAAGGAGAGGGCGCTTCCGTTCCTGGTGGCCGCAAACCCGGTCAACTTTGGAAAGCCCTTCAAGCTCTCGACCGTCGAGGCCTTCGCCGCGGCCCTGGTGATCCTGGGAGAGCGGCCCCAGGCGGAAGAGATCCTGGCCAAATTTTCCTGGGGTCACGTCTTTTTGGAGCTGAACCAAGAGCCCCTGGAGGAGTACGCTGCGGCCAAGGACAGCAGCGAGGTCGTGGCAATCCAGGCGGAGTATCTGCAGTAGCTCTGCGCCCTGATACTTAATTTTTCGTAAATCTTATATAGCTTAATGTCCTGTAAGGCCAACATATGGGTAATATTAGATGAGTTTGAGTTGATCTGGTGACTGGAATTCCACCAACTTGCGACTCTACGACCCCTTAGGTGTATAAAACAGGAGGGGGGCTATAGAAATGAGAAAAAGAGTTTTAGCGATCTTGATGGCCCTGGTTGCGCTATGTGCCTTCGCTGTGGCCGAGGAGACCGCTGAAGACTTGGTAAAGACGGGAGACGAATTGTTAGTAGGAGCGTCTCCTGAAGAGATATGGAACAGGACATACGGCGGCCCCGGCAACGACTTGGTGAGCGAAGTCCACGTAACAAAAGACAGTGGCTACATCATCATAGGCGTGACCGAGTCCTACGGCGCTGGCGATGGTGACGCCTGGCTGATCAAGACCGACTCTGAGGGAAGTGAAGAGTGGAATAAGACCTTCGGAGGGCCCGGATATGATAATGGCCAATCCGTCCGAGAGACAATCGATGGCGGATACATCCTTGTAGGTAGGACAGAGTCCTACGGTGTCGGCTGTGACCTCTGGCTGATCAAGATCGATTCAGAAGGAAACGAGGAATGGAGCAGGATTTTCGGAGGTTCTGGGTTCAATGGAGGCTGGTCGGTCCAGGAGACAAAAGATGATGGCTACATTATCGCCGGTGAAACGGCGTCTTATGGTGCCGGCGACATCGATCTTTGGCTGATCAAAACCGACTCTGAAGGAAGTGAAGAGTGGAATAAGACCTTCGGAGGGTTGGGCACGGAATATGGCAATTCTGTTCGGGAGACATCCGACGGCGGTTATATCGTCACGGGAGATACAACCTCGTTCAGTGCCGGGAGCACAGATCTCTGGCTGATCAAGACCGATTCTGAAGGAAACGAGGTGTGGAACAGAACTTATGGCGGGTCAGATTCTGATGGCAGCAAATCGGTCCAGGAGACCTACGATGGCGGTTATATCGTCACAGGATATACAACCTCATTCGGCTCTGAAGGCACGGATCTCTGGCTTATAAAGACCGATTCTGAAGGAGGCGAGGAATGGAACAGAACCTTCGGTGAGCCCGTACAAGATATCGGTCCGATCGGCGGAGAGCTGGGATATGATAGGGGAGAATCTGTCCAGGAGACCAGCGATGGCGGTTATATCATCGCCGGTTATACGACCTCATACGGAGCCTTTCCTGGCGACCTCTGGCTGATAAAGACGAACTCCGAGGGCGTCCTAGAGTGGGATATGGTCTCAGGCCGACGGGGAACCGATGAAGGCACCTCGGTTCAGGAAACGAGTGACGGCGAATATATTATTGTTGGTATTACAAACCGTTACGGTGCGGGCGGTTTAGATATATGGTTGGTAAAAGTAAAAGAGATGTAGAGTAAAATATGCCCGATAATGATAGGTAGCGGATGGTCACGAGGAAAAATGGGCTCCGCTACATTATTTTATATCCGTTCCTTGAAATGCGAAACCGCTCACAGACGTGTATCTTCTTGATTTATATGCGCATCAATCCGAAGATCGGTTCGGCTTCTACATCGCATCGACATATAATTATATACTAAAAAATGAAAAATAATTTGATCTACCAGCAGTAGTAGTCGGGATAACTCCCACAACCGACAGATCCTCCACCCGGACAATTCGCTGAAATCCACGAGGCTGCCTGGGATGATGCGCTACCTAGAGACCAATCACAGAACCAGGCGTAATTGCCACTTCCATAGCAAGTCGCTTTGCAGCAATAACACGTCACTCATCTCACCTCCTTTTACTTTTGTTCACCTGTCGTAGTATGGCGCCATCTTGGTGACCATGAACGGGAAGACTTCTGTGGTGTCCACCCGCACGAAATACTTCTCGTTGACGTCAGTCTCGCGATGGGTATAGGAGAAGATCGCAGATACGATCTTACGCGAGCCGCTCAAGCGCGACTGCCTTGCCACCACGCCGGTCAAGGAGAAGTTGCGGCCGAACTCCTCGGCGGCCTTCGCGTAGATCGCTGGATAGCGGACCGCCAGGTAGTTCAAAGCCCGATGCTCGTCCGTTGCGCCCATGTTGTCGGCCATCTGCATGATCCGGTCGAAGAGCTCTCCTGCGGCCGACCTGAACTTCAGATCGTCCTTCTCGGAGATCGACTCAGGTCGAGGTATCGCCTTGATCATCGAATCCCGGTCTAAGGAGAAGGCGTGGTCGAAGGCGACCATCGGAACCTGCAGACCGCCACACATCTCCGCGGGCGCTAGTGGACCCTTTTCTCCTATGATCACGTCCACGTCCATGGGCTTGGGAGCTGGCCGTATGGCCTCTACCAGTGCCTCCAGGTCTCCTCTGTGGCGAGGGAACAGCACGTAGGCTGGCAGGCCTTCGATGGCGAACGCCCAGCAGATCTTGCGTGCTAGGTATCGGTTCTCCGGCTTTGAGAGAACTGCATGGAAGGTCTCTCGATCTGTGAGCCCCGTCGTCTCTGTCATTCCTGCGGCTCGGGCGAACTCTTTCTCCACCCCGATGTTCGGAAAACGGGCCACGACCCGTCCCAGAGCGTAGATGTAGTTGGGAACGGGTTTCCCGGAATCGGTGGTCGCAGATTCTGTCGCGCATCCACATCCGTTATCTCCGCCTTCATGCGTTTGAGGCGGCCCAATGTTCTCTATTTTTTCAGGAGGCGCAGCTGTTGGCGCCTCATTTTTTTCGACTTCGCTCATGTTCTTTACCCCACTCACTTTTTCTGTGCTCTTCTCAGGAGCACGATCAGTAACTTCGTCCAGAGACTACATAAACCTACCGAAATTGTTCGGATTTTCCGAACAAAATGCGGATATTGTTCGGATTTTCCGAACAAAAACGTAAATTATAAATAAGATATCGCTCTGAACGAGTGCATGTCGTAATACGACGAAATGTTTCACGTTTGCTCAGGTGCAAATACAGCGCTATAATATGGAATTTTGCTCAATATGGACTTTTCTTTGATTTTAAGGCCATATTTTGAATTATTTCACGTCCTTTTGCCGTTAGCTCATAATAAACCCATTTATTCCCTCTATTCTTCTTAACTAAACCGGAATCGATCAATACGACTAAATTATCATAGGTCGTTGATTTAGGAATATGAAGCTCTTTTGAGAGATCTGTTACAGTCTTGCGCTGTATTATAAGATATATAAGAATATTTAATCGTTTATCTGACGCTAATGCTTTGATGAGCATATTACTTAACCTGAGTTCACTTGAGGGAGAAATCATTTATATGCGCCCTATTTTTCTAGTTATACATCTCCGCTAATCAGATAATGTGGATGAGATATAAAGGCGGTCTTTAGATAGAACTCAGATTAACTTCACGTTAAAGTTATATGATGGTATTGAGCACATTCTCGAAAATAACATACATTTTGAGCAATTACAACAAAATTGTGATTTGCCACTTATTTGAAAGATCAAATAACGATTCTCAAACTTACGGGCAAGAATATAATATATATTATATAAATATGGCTTCTATTTATGTTGGGAAAGTAGAATATCGTAAGATATTTGAGTTTTGGAAACACAACTCTTGATGGTGATGGATCATGACTGGGTTAGTTCCAAAAGATGACTTCAAGCGCCTGCAGAGGAGGATGAACCGACTGATGGAGGATATAGGGATCTCCGAGCCCGAGTCGAGGTACATGCCCGAGATCAGAAGGGTCCAGGACAAGATGAACCAGCTGATAGAGGACTTCATGGCCGAGTCTCCCGCCCGATTTTCAGACGTGATGAAGCCCCTCGCCGACGTCAAAGAGACCGACGAGGAGGTGGTGGTGACCATGGACCTTCCGGGCATGGACAAGGCGGACGTCGAGATCTCGGTGACCGAGGACACCCTGGAGGTGAAGGCCGAGAGGAAGGCTGAAAAAGAGGAGAAGGAGGAGGAGTTCTACAAAAAGGAGAGGAGCTTCGCGCGGTTTGAGAGGAGCCTCACCCTCCCGGCCGAGGTGAAGGCTGAGGAGGCGAAGGCGAGCCTCAAGGACGGCGTCCTGGAGGTCCACCTCCCCAAAGTCGAGGTGACGGCCCGAAAGAAGGTGACGATCGAGTAGGTCGGAGATCTCTCCGGCTACTCCTTCCCCGACTCTGACCCCGAACTTTCCTGGAGCAGGAGATGGTGGAGCTTGTCCCTCTTCGTCTCCAGGTACCTTCTGTTTTCGTCGTTTGGCGGGATCTCGATTGGCACCCGGTCAGTTATCTCCAGATCGTACCCCTCAAGGCCGATGATCTTTCGAGGGTTGTTGGTGAGAAGCCGCATCTTTTTGATCCCCAGGTCGACCAGGATCTGGGCTCCGACCCCGTAATCCCGAAGGTCGGCGGGGTAGCCAAGATGGTGGTTCGCCTCCACGGTGTCTAGCCCCCTCTCCTGGAGGGCGTAGGCCCGGAGCTTGTTCGCAAGCCCAATCCCCCTTCCCTCCTGGCGCATGTAAAGCAGAACCCCGTTCCCGTTCTCGCTGATCAGCCTCATGGCCAGGTGGAGCTGGTCGCCGCAGTCGCACCGCCTCGACCCGAAGACGTCGCCGGTGAGGCATTCGGAGTGGACCCGGACCAGGGCGTCGTCTGAGGAGGGGTCTCCGGCCACCAGGGCCAGGTGGCACTGGCCGTCGACGAGGCTCTCGTAGCCGATGGCAGTAAAGTCGCCGTAATCGGTGGGCATATCGACCTCGGCGACCCGCTGGATCAGCTTCTCGCTCCTCATCCTCCTTTTTATCAGCCGGTCGATGGTGAGCATCTTGAGGCCGTGCTCGGCGGCGAAAGCCTCCAACTCCGGAAGACGGGCCATGGTTCCGTCCTCGGCCATCACCTCGCAGATCACGGCCGCAGGATACAATCCCGCCATTTTGGCCAGATCGACGGAGGCCTCGGTGTGGCCCGCCCGCCGGAGGACGCCGCCCTCCTTCGCCCGCAGTGGGAAGGTGTGGCCGGGCATGACCAGATCGTTGATCGTCGCCGCAGGATCGATCAGCGCCCGGACGGTCTCGGCCCGGTCGAAGGCGGAGATGCCGGTCGTCACCCCCCGACCCTTGGCGTCGACGGATACGGTGAAGGCGGTCCCCATCTTCTCGGTGTTGTTCTGGGTCATGAGGGGGAGGCCCAGCTCCTCGACCCGATCGCCAGACAAAGGCACGCATATCAGCCCCCGGCCGTGCTTGGCCATGAAGTTGATCGCCTCGGGGGTCACCATCTCCGCCGCGATCACCAGGTCGCCCTCGTTCTCCCGCCCCTCGTCGTCGAGGATGATGATGAAGCGGCCGGCCCTCACCTCTTCGATCGCCTCTTCCACGCTGCAAAATGGCATACGAGACGAAGGTTTGGGTTCGGGTGGTTATAAGGGTTGGGTCGGGGTGGTGGGGTGGCTTTGTGTGACGGCGATGAACCACTATTGTAGTGTCTCGGTACATTTGCATTGGTCATCGGTTAAGGATCGGTTTAAATAGTCTCGCTGATTTTTGATGCCAC
>NZ_JBNGCU010000015.1:0-26503 GCF_049974945.1 Methanocrinis sp.
AATGTTGAGGTAAAGTCCTTCACAGAACGCCAATTGCAGGATAATCGAAGTCCTCCTTGGACAGTGCACCGGATTCGAATAAAATCCACGGTTCTTTTTGGTTTTCAGGAGTTAGACAAATCAGTCCAAATTTGGTTTCCTTCAATAGATCAGCCAATTTTGATCTCCAGAGGACGCCTTTCTCAATATCATGTTCCGATATTAGTGGATCTATGGCAGGGATTACATGAGGTAGCCACCAGTGTAGCGCCTTTGCCACGCCGTATCCGCGTTCACCCGACCAGCTAATAAAAATTTTCGTTTTATTCAATAGGTTATCCCTCCACTACTTGTCTCCTTTATGATAAGATCGCTTCAGGTTTAAAATTAACTCGGACAAGAAGCTAAGTCCGGGTTTCTAAGAGCTTAGTGTTGTGTCACGATCTCAGTTCTTTGATTTTTCTTTTTAATACCAAACACCAAACGACGGTGGATCTAATGAAAAACCTCACCTTGTGATCTTTTTCGCCATCACGACCACGAAGAGCGCGTGGAAGAGATACCAGAGGACGCCCTATATCATCACCGCGTACTTGCAGAGCCCCACCGGGTGAATCCCCGTCAGGGCCGTGAAACTGAAGTAGAGGCACTCGCCTCACGAAGAAGAGACGGCACCATCGTCGATGGTAAAATATTTAAAAAAACTCGCTCTTCATCCCAACTCCGGCATCTCCGGCGGCCTGAATATCCCCCGCTCAGTGATGATCGCGGTCACCAGGTCGAGGGGCGTGACATCGAAGGCCGGATTGTAGACTTTGACCTCAGCCGGGGCGAGCTGTTTGTTTCCTAAACGCCTGATCTCGTCTGCGTCCCTCTCCTCGATCTCGACGTCCTTCTCGGACCTTTCGAGGTCGAAGGTGGAGATGGGGGCGGCGACGTAAAAGGGGATTCCGTGAGCCTTCGCCAGGACGGCGATGGAGTAGGTCCCGATCTTGTTGAAGACGGCGTCCTTGGTGATCCGGTCGGCGCCGACGATCACCTTGTCGATTTTGCCCTGGCGCATGGCCATCCCGGCCATGTTGTCGCAGATGAGGGTGACGGGTATGTTGTCTTCAGACAGCTCCCAGGCCGTCAGCCTCGACCCCTGGAATAGCGGCCTCGTCTCGCAGGAGTAGACGCTGATTTGCTTTCCTTCGGCCACCGCCGACCGAATGACGCCCAGGGCCGTCCCCCAGCCGACGCAGGCGAGCCTCCCGGCGTTGCAGTGGGTGAGGACCACGTCCCCGTCTTCGAGGAGGGACGCGCCAATGTTGCCGAGGGCCCGGTTGATGGCCAGATCCTCCTCGGCGATCGATTCCGCCTCCGCCAGGGCCGCGGCCCGGATCTCGTCGGCGTCGGAAGTAGCGGATTCTCTTATTTTGTCCAGGGCCCTCAAAACCCGGTCGACGCCCCAGGAGAGGTTGACGGCGGTGGGCCTCGCCGCCCTGATGATCTCGGCCGCCCTCTGGACTTCCTGGAGGAGGGCGGCCGGGTCAGTCGCCGCCGATCGGGCCGCCGCCAGGGCCACGCCGTAGGCCCCGGCCGCTCCCAGGGCCGGAGCCCCCCGGACCCGCAGGGCGAGGATCGCCTCGCAGAGCCCCTCGACTGTCTCGATCTCGATCGCCTCCAGCCTCTCGGGGAGGAGGGTCTGGTCGATCATCCCGATGGCCCTGTTCTCGGAATCCCACCAGATCGTCCTCGTCCTCAAGGGTTTCACTCCCGACTGAAGGTCCTGACCTCGCCGTCGATGACCACGATCAGCTGGTCGACGTTCTCGAAGATCCCGTGCTCGACGACTCCGGGGATCTCCGAGAGCTGGGTTGAAAGGAGGCCGGGGTCCTCGATGGTCCTGAAGTCGGCGTCGATGACGAAGTTTCCGTTGTCGGTGATCACCGGCCCGTCCTTCATCTTCGCCTGCCGAATTTTGGGTGAAGCCCCCAGCTCCTCGATCCTCCGGCTCGCGAGCCTGGCGGCGAAGGGGAGAACCTCCACCGGGACCGGGTGGGTGAGAATATCGACGTATTTGCTGGAATCGGCCACGATCACAAACCAGGTGGCGGAGGAGGCTACCACCTTCTCCCTCGCGTGGGCCGCTCCGCCCCCCTTGATGGTGGTGAGATCCTTTGCGATCTGGTCCGCCCCATCGATGGCCAGGTCCAGGACCGGGTCCTGGTCCAGGCTGGTTAGGGGAATCCCCGAGGCTATGGCCAGCTCCTGGGCCTGGTAGGAGGTGGGAACCCCCAGAACCTCCATCCCCTCCTCCACCATCTCCCCGATCCTCTTAATGGTCCAGGCGACGGTCGACCCGGTCCCAAGCCCCAAAACCATCCCGTCTCTGACCATCTCCGCCGCGGCCTCCCCCGCGGCCCGCTTCTCCTCGACGTTAGAATCCGGCGTTCTCACCATGAATATCCCCCACCCTAATCGACGACCTCGCTTCTGACCGTGGTGAAGACCGGCCCCCGGACGTCGATCTTCCTCTTCCTGCCGGTGATGTACCTCTCCAGGGCAGGCTCGATCTTCAGGTTCACATCTCCGGGGCTTCGCACGATCCGCGCCCTCGTCTCTGACCCCTCTCCCCTCAGGGCCGCCTCCTCCGCCTCCCGGGCCGCCAGCTCCGCGAAGGAGTCGATGAACCTCATCCCGGTGGTGACCCCGTTCTCGAAGGCCTCCTCCCACTTGCCCGTCTTGGGGATGCCCAGGATGTTCTCCTTGTAGACGATCACCTCGTTTTTGGCCGCAGGGCCGCAGAGCTTGGTATTCTCCTCGGGCTCCACCACCTTGACCGCGACTTTGTGGCCAGAGAGCTCGCCTCTCCAGGCCTCAAACTCGCATGGGCTCGCGGCGTCCCCGTGTTCCTCGCAGGTCTTGACTATGGCCTGCGCGATCTCGATCCCGGCCTGGGTTTCGGGCACTTTCTCGACCTTTATCATCATCGCCATATCCCTCGCCGATAGGTCGGGATCGTCCTGGAACTGGGGATAGGTGAGGGCCCGCAGGTCAGTGGCGTCGTAGAGGATCATGGCCAGCCTCTCCACCCCCAGGCCCAGGTTCATCACCGGGTAGGGGACATCGTACTTGGAGAGGGCGGTCGGAGAGTATATCCCGAAGGTGGCCACCTCGACCCAGCCCGTGTTGTACTTGGTGGAGGACCCCACCAGGCCCGGATGATGGGCGTAGACCTCGATCTGGGTGTCGGGGACGTAGTACTTGCTCCTCTTGTCGTCGGGGAAGAACTTGAACTTCTCAAACCCGAACTGGCTGAGAAGGCCGTCGGCGACCATTTTGCCGTCCTCGACCGAGAGGTCCTCGTCCATGATGACGCAGCTCGCCGAATGGTAGGTCATCAGCCTCGCCGCATCCTCCGACTGCTCCCGCCGGAAGCAGCGGTCGACGGAGAATAGCTTGACCGGAAGGTTTGCCCTCTCGGCGAGGCTTCCGAGGGTGATGAACCAGCCGGAGGTCATGTGGCTTCGGAGGGTCTTGGTAGTGGCAACGGGGGTGAGCTGCTTGAACTCGGGGAAGACCTCCTCGATGAGGGTTGAGACCAGGGCGTCAGACGCGCCCAGGGACTCCGATATGTCATGGACGAGATCGTCTCCCTCCACAGTCCCTTTCTTGTAGCTGTGAAGGATCTTTCGGACGGCGTCGACGTCCTCGGCCGAGAGGTCCCGATCCAATAGCTTCTTCATCTCGCCGACCCGCTCGTCGGAGATCCCGATGTCGGGCCGAGGGAGGCCAGCGAGGTAGAAACATCGATCCAGAACCGCCAGAGCCTCGCTTCCAAACTGCTTTTTGACCTCCTGGTCCTCCACGATCAAAGGGTTCATCGCCTCGTCGAAGCCGAGGCGGAGGTAGGCCTCCCGGAGCCTTCCGATCACATCGAAGATGGGATGAGGCCTGCCGTAAGGACAGACGCGCCTGGGGTAGCGTCGGTTGAGGGGCGGCACCTCTACGTACTCCTTACCCTGCTGCCAGGCGCGATCGAAGTCCTCGCCGGCAGCCTCCCGAATGCGGGCTGGATCGAACTTCATGGAGGCAGGGATTGGGTCACCCCTCTTTAAGACTTTTGGGAGCGGGAAGGTCGGATGATTTATAATCCCCCATCCCGTTTTGATGTCGAGAGAGGTGAGATGGGCCTTGAAGTGGTTGAAGAAGATCTTCACAAAGGAGAGAGCTGACGAGAGGAGGGAAGACGAGGACGCCCCCTCGACCCTGGCCCTCTCTCACGTCGGGGAGTGGCTTGGGGAGAGGTCCCAGGAGCCCGAATTTGAGGAGAGGGTCAGGTCTCTCTACGGCATGATAGATAGGGTGACAAAGGACCTCGAAAGGGACCTGTTGACCCTGGAGAAGGCAGAGCCGAGAGAGGACGTACCGCCGAGGCTCCTCAAGGCGGGATCAGCCGCCAGGGAGAAGGTGGCACGGCAGATGAGGGTCCTCTCCGAGAGGCTGGCCCCACCACCGAGGGCGGACCTGAGATCGGCGGAGGAGTACCACTCGGCGATGCTGAAGCACCTCCAGAACACCGTCCAGAAGTTCGGGCGGGCCCAGAAGTACACCGCCGCCCTCTTTCCAAGGGAGGTGGAGATGATCAACTCCGATCTCGGGGCGGCGAGCCGCCACCTCAGAGACCTCGGCGAGGCGGTCAGCGAGCGGGAGGCGAGCCTGGAGAAGTTCGTCGCGGCGGGGGCCCTCGCCTCCAAGGTCCGAGAGAGAAGGGACCAGGTGGAGTCCCTTAAGGCCGAGATCTCCGGAGACGAGGATCTCCTGGTCGTGCTGAGAGATCAGGAGAGGGGACATAAGAAGGAGATCGAGTCCTGGAACCGGAGCGAGGTGGGGAGGAAGACCTTCGAGGAGAAGAAGTCTCTGGAGCAGAAACTCCGGGAGCGCGATCAGATCGAGATGAGCATGGCGGACCTGGTATCCCCCCTGACCAAGGCCATATCCAGGGTCGTAAAGCAGGACGATAGCGACAGAATCGACCTCCAGCACCGGGAGGTCTTCGAGCAGCTCTCCGGCTCCCCGGCTCGGGCTCTCGAGGGCGACGTCTCGGGAGCGCTCCTGGAGCTGAAGTCGAAGGTGGACCTTTTGGGCCTGCGGGAGAAGAAGAGGGATCGGATAACCGAGCAGATCGACCACCTGCTGGAGGACAGGCCTCTGGAGGTTCTGAAGGCCCGCCACCGGGCGCTCGACCGAGAGATAGAGGAGCTGGAGCGGAGCCTCTCCAAAGGCGGCCGGGAGGCCGCGCGGCTGCGGGAGAGGCGCGATCAGGTCCGCCAGAAGATCCAGGCCCTGGAGGCGGGAGTCGAGGAGAGAAGAAAGAGCCTCACCGCCCTGGAGGAGAGGCTCTCGACAGAGCTGGCCGATCTGAAGAGAGAGCTCGAGGAGATATCAGGAGGGCCCGTGGAGATCGACGCTCGGAGGTGAGGTGGAAGAGTGAATCCCTTCCCTTAGGCACACAGCAGCACGATTGATGTGGTCTGCGAGAACCCCCGGCGTCACCCTCTCGATGAAGAAGAGGGCGATCTCCAGGCAGAAGAACGCCGGCACCGCCACCAGGCCCGCTCGCGCGCGAAAGGCCGAGCTCTAGGCTCTTTGCCGTTTTTTGATCGCATCGTTGTCTCTCGCCCCACCCTCCTCAATCGCCTTCACCAGCGCGTAAAGCGTCTCGTTCGCTGGAGCTGCGATGCCCTGCTCTGCCGCCCGGTCCAGAACATACCCGTTTATCGAGTCGATCTCCGACCGCCTTCCCCGTAGGACGTCCTGAAGCATGCTGGAGGTGTTGGCGGCTGTCATCGAGGCGACGGTGTGGACGAACTCGATGACCTCCAGCTCGTCGAACCGATGCCCCTCCTTTCCGGCGACGGCCACGCACTCTCTGACGATCCTCTCTACGACCGGAGCGAGATGTGACGAGAGGACGATCCCGTTCTTCTCCCGGGTCAGGGCGGTGATCGGGTTTATTACTGCGTTGGCGAAGAGCTTCTTCCACTGCTGGCTCTTGAAGTCCTCGGCGAACTCGGCAGTAAAGCCCTTCTCTTCCAGACGGGCTTTGATGAGCCTTTTCGCATCCTCGCCGACGGCGGATTCAAAGACGGCTCTTCCCCTCCCCTTCAGCTCGATTTTTCCATCCTCGGAGAATACAACGCCGACGGAGATTATGCCCTCGAAGACGCGGTCTTGGGGGAGGTCGAACCTCTCCCGGTTGCCCATGCCGTTCATAAATAGGACGAACTCGGCATCTTTCAGCTTCCCCTCCAGGAGGCCGGACCGCCTTATCTCCCTCAAAACCCCGGTCAGTGAATGGGTCTTGACGCAAACCATCACCAAGTCGGGGGCGAAGTCCGACTCCGCGAGCTCGTCGAGGTCGACAAAGCAATGCCTGAACCGGATAAAGAGAGGGCTCTCGCCTTCGGCCAGGGAGAAGACCTCAAGCCCCCTCTCCCTTATCCTCTGGATGTGGCCGGGCCTTCCCAGCAGGGCCACGTTCTCCACGACGGGGGAGATCCCCCCTTCCACCTCGCCCTCCAACTCCCCTTCGGAGAGGAGGTAGCCCAAGAAAGAGCCTATCGCCCCTGCCCCGTAGATCAAGACCTTCACCATGAATCTTCGCGCCCTCTTGGATCAGAAGGTCAGCACCGTATACCCCATCTCCAGGTACCTGGCGATGCTGGGATGGCCCATAAGCTCGTCGCAGATGGGAAGCCCCTGATCCTCGGCGCTCTTGAGGCTGCCCATCTTGGCGGAGCAGGCCCTGCAGACGCAGTCGATCAGACAGGCCTCCTTCACCCTCTCGTAGAGGCCCGCAAAGGGCTTCTCGGGGTCGGCGAGCTCTGCCACGAGCTTTGTCGCTGACCCCTCGATGATCAGCTTGACGTGGTAGTTCTTCTCCCTCAGGTCGAGGGCGTTTATCAGTACATGGGCAAAGCAGATGGGATCACCGTTGAAGGCGAAGAGGGCCACCTTCCCCTTATAGCATCCTTCGTCCATCGTCAGATCACCTCAATATCCCTCATCTTCTCAACCTCCTCTCCCTCTGATCTCCCTTTGCCTTAAGCGATCCCAAGCTCTTTGTGCTTCTTCAAGATCTCGTCCGCCAGCCGGTCGAGGGCCAGATAGTCCTCCTCGGTCGGAAGCCCTTTGGCCAGGACCGGCTCGATCATCTCCACCTTCAGAAGGGGGATCGTATCCTGGATCACCTTCACCGTTTTGCCGCCCCAGCCGTAGGAGCCTATGATCGAGGCGAACCTGGTCTTGGGCCGGAGCGCATTGGCCAGGAAGGCGACGTGAGCGGCGTTGGGGTGCGGCCCCCCCAGGATGGTGCAGGCCCCCAGGACTAGGGTCGCGGCGTCGACCAGGGCCTCCGCCATCTTCCCCACGTCCGAGGCGGCGATGTCGAACCTCTTCACCCCGATCCCCCTCGCGATCAAGGCATTGACCAGGTGGTCGACCATCAGCTCTGTGCTCCCGTGCATCGAGACGAAGGGGACCACCACCTCGTTTTTGACGTCGTCGGAAGACCAGTCCCGATAAGCCTCGATGATGAAGGAGGGTTCGGAGTGGAGGGGGCCGTGGCTTGGGGCTATCATCTTGATGGAAAGCGAATCCACGATCTCCAGGTTCTTTTGTATGATCTTCCGGAAGGGCATCATGATCTCGGCGTAGTACCTCTTGGCCGGCTCGTAGATCGTCCGTTGGTCGGCGAAGAGGTCGCTCGTAGCGTAATGAAAGCCGAAGAAGTCACAGGGAAAGAGGATCTCCTCCTCCCGAAGGTAGGTGGACATAGTCTCCGGCCAGTGGACCCAGGGGGTGTAGAAGAACTCCAGAGTCTTCTCGCCGAGAGAGAGGAACTCTCTGTCTTTCACGGTCTCGAACTTCTCGGCCGGGATTTCGAGGTGCTCTTCCAGAAGCTCTCTGCACCGGGGGGTGCAGACGACTTTGGCCGCAGGAAAGCGTTCGAGGATGGCGGGGATCGATCCCGAGTGGTCCTGCTCGGCGTGGTTTGTCACCACGTAGTCGAGCCGGTCGAGGCCCAGCGTCTCCAGGTTATCCAGCAGGGCCTGGGCAAAGGGCGGGTCTGCGGTGTCGATGAGGGCAGTTCTCTCGCTTCCCTGAACGACATAGGCGTTGTAGCTCGTCCCGTCCGGGAGCGGTATCAGCTCGTCGAAGAGCCGCCGGTCCCAGTCGATGACCCCGACGGAAAAGACCCCAGGCCTGATCTCTCTATATACTCCCATCGACCTCCCCCCTCACTCGACCTTTGAGAAGTCGTCCTTGGGAGCACCGCACTCCGGACAGATCCAGTCGTCGGGAAGGTCTTCAAAGGCGGTCCCGGGAGCGACTCCGGCGTCTGGATCTCCCTTTTCCGGATCGTAGATGTACCCGCAAACATCACAGACGTATTTATCCATCCAATATCATCTCCTGGAGATTATTATTTCGCATCGTTCATACTTAAGTATTTTTCAAGTCGGATCGAAATCAGGACGAAGAAAGATTTTTCTCGCGCAAGACTACTTGTAGGGCTTTGAGCTGTATCCCCCTTTTGCCGCGGATTCGTCTCCGAGGTCCACAACCCCCGCCTTCGGCGGCTCGATTCCCTCGGCCTCGAAGGCCTCCCAGGCCAGGTTGGTCACGTCCGACTCGAAGGGAAACTCATCCCTCAGATCGTAGACGTAGGCCTTGGACCTCACCCTTCGATAGAAGGGAAAGTCCCTCAGGAGGATGGTGACCTGTCTTTTGTCGGAGATGTAGACGTACCGGGACGTAACTGTGGCCTCTCTCAGGATCGCCATAGCTCTCGCGGCATCCGAGGCCGAGTCGATGAAGAGGTCGATCACCACCATCATCTCCTGGTTCCCGGCGTTGGCGTTGGCCAGGATCTGGTTGAGAAGCTTCTGGTTGGAGACGGTGATCAGGCTGTCGTCGGGAGAGACCAGCCTCGTCGCCCGCAGGCCGATGTCCTTCACCTCGCCGTAATGGTCCTCGATCTTCACCTTGTCGCCCACTTGGTAGGGCTTGTCCAGGACGATGACGATCCCGCCCACCACCTCGGCCACCAGATCCTTCATGCCGAATCCTATGGCCGCGCCCGCCAGGCCTGAGAAGGCGACGAGCTGGGCGGTGGAGAGCTGGATGATGGACCCCAGGATGTGGTATACGGCAAAGCCGTAGATGGCGAACTTCGTGAGGGGGTTCATCATCTTGATGGTGATTCGATGTTCGTAGGCCCTCTCTGAAAACCAGGTCAGGAGAAAAACGGTGGTTCTGGTGGCTACGTAGGCCAGGACCAGCACCAGAAGGACGTTCATCACGGTGAACGAGTCGATCCCCAGATCCGGGATGTTCGATGGGATGTTGGTCGAAACTCCGGAAGCCCCCCCGGAAGAGGACGACGTCGATAGGTTGGAGTAGGCCTCTGTCACGTTCTCAGCCATGCTACCAGACCAGCCTCAGCCTTCGGAGGTGCTCAACGGCGCTCTTGAGGGCCTCGGCCCTCATCGACGCGACCTCTCCATCGATTTCGACGAGCCTCCTCTCTTCCAAGAGGCGCGCGATATTCCGCGCGGAGAGGCCCAGAGGCTCCAGGACTTCGCCCAGCTCGTCTATCTCGACCGAGCCTTTGGAGAGGATGATGCTCAGGGCGAAGGACTCGTCTCGGTCGAGATCGATGGATGGAGGGTCTTTCAGGATGTTTCTGACCTCAGGATAGTCCAAGGCGTCCTTCCAGAGACGTTCGACGACGCCGGGGTTTCCGTCGGAGATCTGAGCGAGCCTATCGAAGAAGATCTCCTCTGGTGACTTCTTCTCGTTCCTCTCTAGACGGGACCTGATCGATCGCACGTCGATAACAGGATAAGGGATCTCCAGGCTATGGCCCAGGAGGGTCTTCTGGTAGGCTCCTCGGTTCAAGACCTTCAACACCTCTTCGTTAGCGATCTCTTCCTCGACAAAGGTCAGCTCGTCCTCTTTGTAGCCGGATAAGAGCATCTCCCGAATCTCGTCTGCGCTCATTTTGGATAGCCTGATCTTTTGAGGGAAATATCGGCCGATCTTCAGGACCTGCTCGAGGTACCCCCAGGAATAGCTGTTCCAGGAGGTGATGAAGAGCCGGTCCGAGGTGGCCAGCAGATTCAAAAAGCGGTTCATAGTCTCAAAGCCGCCGATCTTCCGGCGGTAGAGGCGATGAGCCTCCTCGACGATCACGATCCTCCTGGTGGCCTCCTCCAAAACCTCTAAATTTCGGATCAGCGAGCGGGCGTCGATCCTGATCCCCTCCTCCCCGGTCATGCCCTCGACCCGATCCATCAGTTCTGACCCGCCGTAGAAGGGGTCGGATATTAAGGCCAGGTTCGATCTATGCCCCTCCCAGTAGTCGACTATGGCCTTCTTGATGGGACCGATCTCCTCTTCGAATCTAGGTATCATATGGCAAGACCTGCATAAAAGGCGGCCAGAAGGTAGGATCTGGCGTACTTCTCTTCTCGTACTCTTTTGGGACTACTTGTAGATTAAACTTTTCTTGGACGCGAAATAATTTCGGGACCGCACCGTCATTCGATCGAGTCGAAAAATATTAAATAGATAAGTACGTTAGTTAGATGGATTGATCTTAAACGAAGGGAGTTGGAGGGGGTAGTATGAAATGCCTGCTTTATATTACGGTCGCGCTTCTGGCGCTGGCGCCGACGGCCTTCGGCGCGGTAGGGACAGCTGAACAATCGGGGGGGATCGCCTCCACCGATCCCATGAGGTCGTACTACGGCGAGGCGCCGAGCCTCAAGGGGCCTTACGAGGAGGGCTACTCGCCGAAGGAGCTGGACTTCGGGACGCCTGAGATGTACAGCCTCTCGCCTGACGATCGGCTGAGCTTCGTTTCTGCGACGCCTCCTGATACCGTCATGGCGGGGATGGAGGGGGCTTCGGGAACCGGCTCAGGCTCCTGGTACTGGCCCGGCTCGGTGGAGTCTCAGAACAAGCTCTACGTCGAGACCCCCGACGGCGTGACCACGGTGGCGGGCTGCAGCAGAGCTGGATATCTTCCCCTCTGGGCGAAGGTCGCCTACACCGGGAACTTCTTCGTCTACGAGTGGTACCCAAACAGCCTGACGCCTTCGGTCAACTGGTACTTCTGGACCTGGCCCGACTACCTCAAGGGCTGGTTCAGAGGCGATGAGCCCGGATGGCACGTAATCTGCTTCCACTGCGACAAGTCCAGCAACTACGTCTACATCTACGTCTGGCCCGATGGATCCTATACTGGAGGTACATCCGGATCGTATGCGGCGAGCGGGACGAAGAGTTACTCGAAGATAGAGGCACCTCAGACCAGGCCATCGTCTTCGTCTTTGAGCGGCGGCAGCCTCTCGACGAGCTTGGGCACGGCATCGCCCACGCCGCCAGACCCGGTCTCTGAGGGGCTGATGCCCACGGATCTGCGGCTGCCGGCGCCCGATTACGGCGATAACAGCTACGACGGCTGGACGACCTCTTCGGCGCCCAGCTGCTCCCCGGCCAGCGGGACCCCCGGCCGCGGCGTTTACGCCACCGGGTCGGCAGACTACAGCTACTCGAGCAGGGGCACCATCTCGCCGCCCGGCTACAGCGCAGGCACCGAGACGGTATCCGACTTCGGGCTGGTCTATACTCCCAAGGCCTTTTCTAAGTACAACGAGTACTACGTCCAGACCTGGCCGAACAGGCTGACGACGGTGGCCAGCGTCCAGAAGGGCGAGTGGCTTCCTCTCTGGTCCAAGATCACGCGGCCCGGGATGTACTGGTCCTTCGAGTGGCCCCCCTGTAAATCCGGATACTACTGCACGCCCGAGGTGAAGAGCTTCGGCTACAAGAAGGGGGGCTGGTATCCGACCTGGTTCAAGAGCAGCACCCCCGGCTGGCACCTGCTCTGTTACCAGTGCAACGACTGGAGCAACTACGTCTACATCTACGTCTGGCCCTTCGACTGCTGATCCTGCCCGCCTCCCCTCAATTTTGAGGGGAGGGGCGATCTCTTTATATACAGTAAGCCGGGGTCTACTCTGAAGTAATCTGAAGCAATTACCCTTACTGGAGGATGTTTATTGGCTAGAAGGTCACAGAGAAAGTCTGACAGCAGGAAGGTCAAGACTAAGCAGTGGTACAAGGTTGTGGGCCCTGATATGTTCGGGAAATCCCCCGTCGGGGAGACCCTGGCCAGCGACCCTAACAAGCTGATGGGAAGGATCATCGAGACCACCCTGGGGGAGCTTACGAACAACTTCTCCAAGCAGAACACCAAGCTCAAGTTCAAGGTGGACCAGGTGGCAGGCGACTCCGCTTACACCAGGTTCGTGGGCCACGAGCTGACCAGCGATTACGTGAGGTCCCTGGTCAAGAGGAGGACCTCTCGGATCGATACCATCATCGACGTCACCACCAGCGACGGCTACAAGGTCAGGGTGAAGCCGAGCTGTTTCACCGTGAAGAGGGCGAGGACCACCCAGGTCAAGACGATCAGAGAGATCGCCTCGGGCATAATTCAGGAGAAAGCGGGCACCCTCGACCTCAACCAGTTCATCCAGGAGGTCGTCCTCGGCAAGCTCTCCCTCGAGATATATAAGGACGCTAAAGAGATCTATCCTCTTAGAAGGGTGGAGATCAGAAAGACCGAGATTTTGGCGGGGCCCGTTGCCTCATGAAGATCCTGGGATTCTTCGGAAAAGGCGGCACCGGCAAGACCACCCTCACCGCCCTGATCCTGCGCGAGCTGATCAGGCGGGGCGAGGAGGGGCTTTTGGTGGTCGACGCCGACGCGAACGAGTGTCTTGCCTGTCTCCTGGGGGCGGAGGGGACACCGACCCTCTCCGATATGCTCCAGAAGTACAAGCGTCAGCGTGAGCAGAGCCCCGAGCTCACCGGGATCGACATATTCCAGAACCTCTTCGAGACCCTCCTGATGGAGGGCGAGCAGGACGGCTACGACATGCTGATCATGGGCCGGGGCGAGGGCGTTGGCTGCTTCTGTGCGGTCAACGACCTTCTCCAGGCGGTCTTCGAGAAGACCGTCGAGGGGGAGATCTACAGCTACCTCCTCATGGACTGCGAGGCCGGGGTGGAGCATATCGCGAGGAAGACCTCAGGGAAGATCCACGACGCCATAATAGTAACCGACGCGAGCAAGGTCAGCCTCGATACCCTCCGGCGGATCAAGGATGTGGCCTCAGAGGTGGGGGCTTTGATCGGAAACTACTACGTCGTCGCCAACAAGACGAGGCCCGAGATGCTGGGGAAGGTCAAAGATGCCGCAGAGAGCCTGGGGTTCAAGTACCTGGGCGCGATCCCCGAAGACCCCAACTTCACCGAGATCGCCTATGAGGGGAAGACCGTCTTCGACCTGCCCGACGACTCTCCTGCGGTCCAGGCCGCGAAGAAGATCGCAGACCAGCTCCTCAGCTCGTGAATTATCCGCTGGAGGGATCATGGAAAGAAAGGGGATCTCGCTATTGATCTGCCTTGCAGCCTGCATCATAGCAGGCTGCTCGGAGATGGGAGAGGATGGAAAGGCCAGCCCATCGGACGGCTCTGTCGATGAGCTGGCCGTGGCTATAACCTCTCCCGTCGCAGGCTCGGTCTTATCCGGCGACAAAGCCGTGAGCTTCGATAGCAATGTCGAAGGCGGGAAGAAACCCTATTCTTATCGCTGGTCGTCGTCTCTGGACGGGACCCTCTCCACGGAGAGGTCCTTCTCGAAGTCGCCTTCGGAGATGAGCAAAGGGCGTTACACCATCATCCTGACGGTGACCGGCGGTTCCGGGGCCAGCGATCAGGCGAGCATCACCGTGACGGTGCTTTAGAGGGGAGCTCAACTTCAGACTCGCGCCCCGTATCCGTGACCTGGGGTTGGGAACCCCTTTCCCGGCCCGGCTATCCTGATCCGTCCTCCATCCGGAGCGGCTTGACGGCGGCCGTGTTCCTGATTTTCTGGTATTGGTCTTGCAAGAAGGACAGGGCCGATCTCTAGAGGAGGGTCATAGCCCTGCCCCGGCAAGTGCCGAGCCGCAGGAGCAGCTCGTCTCCTCGGGCATCATCGAGATCGCGCCCTCTATGGCCCCTCTCAAGAGACGGGCGGATCTTGCCATCTCGCCTGTGATCTCCGCCGCGGACATGGCGTCTCTTCTCATTCCGGCGGCGGGGTTTGTGACGATGCATATCGAGGCATAACAGATCTCCAGCTCCCGGGCGAGGACCACCTCCGGGTAGCCCGTCATCCCGATGACGTCGCCGAACCTTCTGAGCATCCTGATCTGAGCGGGGCTCTCCAGGTGCGGCCCCTCTGTGCAGACGTATATGCCTTCGGCGACCTCGGCTCCCGTGGCCTCTGCTCCCCCGGCCAGGGCGCGTCCGACCTGGGGGCAGTAGGGGGTCGTCAGATCGACGTGAACCGCCTCCTCCTCGAAGAAGGTCGATGGCCTGGACTTGGTGAACTCCACGAAGTCGGTGGGTATGACGAAGCTTCCCACGGGGTGCCAGGACATGGTCCCGACGGTGTTGGTGGATATGACCCGGAGAGCGCCCCAATATTTGGCGGCCATGAGGAGGGCTCTGTAGTTCACCCGATGGGGCGGGAGGTGGCCTTCGCCGTGGCGAGGGATGAATAGGACCTCTTCACCGCCCAATTTCGCGACCCTGGGCACCACTCTTCCATAGGGCGTATCGATGGGAACGGCTTCTCCTTCGATCTCGACTCCAGTTCCGCCGATCACAGCGATCTTCTTCATGTTCGACTGGAGATCTTCCGGAGTTAAAAGGGCTTGTCCTGAGGAGATAGAAGAGGCTTGGATATCGGGCGATTTGAGGTTGTCGGCTTCTATTTGGCGCCCTTTATGGCGAAACCTACATAAGGCCCGTCTCCCTCTTGCCTCTGAGACGGCCGTCCAGTCGGGACCGCCCGCACGTCGATCATGCCTCCCCGTCGATCACGCCTCACGATCACGGTCCCTTTTGAGGAGATATCAGATGGAATTTACCGCCCAAGAGAAGTACGAATTCAAACGTCTGCTCGAAGACCTGAGGAGCAAGAGCGGAAGGGGTACGGAGCTGATCTCGCTCTACATCCCTCCCGACAAGCAGATCTCGGATGTCACCGCCCAGCTGCGGGACGAGCACGGTCAGGCGTCCAACATTAAGTCCAAGCTCACCCGCACCAACGTCCAGAGCGCTCTCGAGTCGGTGATGGCAAGGCTCCGCCTGATCCCTCGGCCCCCGCCCAACGGGGTGGCCATATTCGTGGGGGCGGTCGACGTCGGCGGGAACAAGACCGACATGTACAGCAAGGTCCTGGAGCCGCCAGAGCCGATCGTCACCTACCGCTACCACTGCGACTCCACCTTCCTCCTCACCCCCTTAGAGGATATGCTGGCCGACAAGAAGACCTTCGGCCTGGTCGTCCTGGACAGGAGGGAGGCCACCATCGGGACCCTCAAGGGAAAGCAGGTCGAGTCGCTGAAGCACCTCACCTCCTCGGTCCCCGGAAAACAGAGGAAGGGTGGTCAGAGCAGCCGGAGGTTCCAGCAGCTGAGGCTGATCGCGATCCACGACTTCTACAAGAGGATCGGAGACAGCGCATCCGACGCCTTCCTTTCGATCGATCGAAACGACCTGGAGGGGATACTGATCGGAGGGCCGTCCCCGACGAAGGAGGAGTTCGTCGATGGCGAGTTCCTCCACCACGAGCTTCAGCAGAAGATCCTGGACTCCCTCGACGTCTCCTACACCGACGAGTCGGGGCTCTACGAGCTGGTGGAGGCGGCTCAGGAACGGCTCTTGGACCTCGAGCTCACCCAGGAGAAGCTCATCATGAGGAGGTTCATGAAGGAACTGGTGAGCGACAAAGGGCTCGCCTCCTACGGCGAGAAGGAGGTTCGGCAGAACCTGGTCATGGGTGCGGTCGACACCCTCGTCCTCTCCGAGGACCTGCGGAAGACCAGGGCGACGATCAGATGCACCAACGCCGGCTGCGACTATTCGGAGGAGACCACCAGGACCTCGAATAGCCCGCCGCCGGAGAACTGTCCGAAATGTGGATCTCAACTGGAGATCACCGACGAGGCGGACATAATATCCGACCTCTCACAGATGGCGGCCGATAGCGGAAGCGACGTCAAGATAATATCCACCGACTTCGAGGAGGGGGCCCAGCTCTATCGGGCCTTCGGCGGGATCGCCGCGATCCTGCGGTTTAGGACGAGCAGCGTCTGAGACCCCATCTTCAGCCCGTCGTCTTCAGTTCGTCGGCATCTCGACCCTCCGGTCAGGGACTCCGAAGCCTAAAATACCAGGAAGAAAATCCAAGAGAGAAGATGATCGAGCTGTCCTTGAGCGCGGCCGTCAGGCCCACCGAAAGCCCCGAGAAGGTGGCGAGAGCACTAATGAACCTATTTCCCGAGACCGAGCTCTCTGTGGGCGAAGGCCGGATCGAGGGGCGGGGCGGCAGAGAATCCCTCTCCACATTTCGCCGCCTTCTGAGAGAGCAGAGGATCCTGGATACAGCGAGATCAGTGATGCTCCAGGGAAAGGTCGGCGACGCCTTCCAGTTCAGGCTGAACAAGCAGGCGGCCACCGTCTCGAAGATAAGCTTTCCTCCCGAGGAGGAGCCTCTGGGCTCGATCCACGTCCAGATAAGAGGGCCTGAGACGCTGATAGACGTGCTCGCTCCTGAAACGCTCGATGGAAGGCCGACGAAGGAGATCGACCTGGAGGACATTGATTATGTTTAGCTTTTCGTCCAGCGCCCTTGTTGATCGGCCCTTCGACTGGGCCTATCAGCTGGAGGAGCTCGGCTATTCCGGCTGGGAGATCGTCAACGAAGGAAGGCAGAGGCTGACGGCGGAGACTCTGCCTCTCGCCCGGGAGATCGTCGAGACGACCAGCCTCGTCATCACCATCCACCTACCCTACTCCGACCTCAACCTCGCCAGCATGAACCAGCCCATCTGGGAGGAGACCCTCCGGCAGATGAAGGACTGCATCAGCCTGGCCTCAGAGTTCGCCAGACTTGCCGTCGTCCATCCCGGCTACCTCTCGCCTCTGGGAAAACAGATGCCCGACCGGGCCTGGGAGCAGAACATCCTGGGCCTGTCGCAGATCTGCGATCATGCCGCCGATCACAGCATGACCATCGCCGTCGAGAACATGCTGAACATAGAGTCGATGCTGGGGAGGACCCCTGAGGAGATCCTGGGGATGCTGGAGAACGTCTGCCGGGAGAACCTGGGGTTCGTCTTCGACGTCGGCCACGCCAACACCAACGGGAACGTCGAATCGTTCCTGGCCCTCAAAGACAAGATGGTCCACGTCCACATCCACGACAACAAGGGGGCCAGAGACGAGCACCTCCCGGTCAAGAGCGGGAACGTCAACTGGTCGAGGGTGGCCAAAGCCCTGAACGGATACGAGGGCCGGTTTGTTACCGAGGCCCGGACCCTGGTCCAGGGGGTCCAGTCCATGAGAAACCTGAAGACCTTTATGGACCATCTGGAGGGACCATGACCTCATCCCTCGACGACCTCTCCGAAGAGATCTCCCGCTACTTCGAGGCGAAAGACCAGGCGAGGGAGGAGGCGCTCGCCCTGACCCGGGTGGTGGTCAGGAGGTCTGGGGCCGCCATCCGGTCCGTCCACCGATCCGAGTTCGACCGGGCAAAGGAGTTGACCGAAGAGGCCGGGGAGGTCCTGGCCCGGATCGGCGACCTTCTGGCCGACCACCCCGACGTCCGCTACGCGGGCTTCGTCGACGGCGCAGAGCAGGAGTACGCCGAGGCGAGGATCGTCTACTCCATCATCACCGAGCACACTACACCCAACCCCGAGGAGGTGGGGGTCGAGATGACGGGCTACCTCGGGGGCTTGGGCGATGCCGTCGGCGAGCTGAGAAGGCACGTCTTGGATCTGATCAGGCAGGGAAGGCCCGAGGACGGGGAGGTCCACCTCGCGGCGATGGAGGAGATATATCACCTTCTGATGCTCTTCGACTATCCCGACGCCATCACCAAGGGGCTGCGGCGGAAGGGGGATATGGCCCGCTCCCTTCTGGAGAGGACCCGGGGCGACCTCACCAACGCCATGGGCCAGAAGAAGCTGGAGGTCCAGCTCCGGGAGCTGGAAGGGCGGCTTGAGCGGCAACCATCATCTTAGAAAAAAGTTATCCCCTCGTCGCCAGGGTCAAATTCCCGTAGGGCATGACGATCGTCCTCGCGCCCCGCCCCTGCCTCTCTCGGGCCATGGCCAGGGCCTCTTCGAGAGTTTTCGCGTGCCTGAAGAAGACCATCTCCGCAAGCTCCGGCCTCAGGGAGGAGACCAGGATGAGGTCTTTTTGCAGGGACTCCCTCGCGATCAGGGCCGCCTTGTGCCCCCCGAACTCGTACTCTCTTCCGAACCGCTCCACGCAGTCCTCGGCGCATTTTGCTTCTCCGGCCCACCGCTCGAAGACTGGATGGCCCAAGCCTTCGGCGCACTCGGCCAGGAGGATGAGGGAGCCGCCGGGGAGGACCGCCTCCTTGGCGTTCTCCATCGCCTTCTGGGCCTGGAAGAGGTTGATGTCCTTGGGCCTGCCCCCTGCGCAGGCGACGACTATCTCGGCGGGGCTGACGGCTTTGCGGTACATCTCGTCCACCACTTTTGCCCCGGCCCGGTGGGCTTTCACGAAGTCGCCTGCCACGGCCCGGACGATCTCTTTCTTGCTGTTCAAGACCACGTTTAGGATGAAGTCGAGTCCCGCGATCTCTGCCGCCTCCTCCATGTCCAGCCGGACGGGGTTGTCCAGGCTTCCGGACCTCGCCCGGGGGTCGGTCATCATGGCGTGGTTCTTGTTCACGGACCTCTCGGAGCTGACGCCGGGCAGGAGCGCCTTGGCCCCGCCGCTGTAGCCGGCGTAGTAGTGGTACTCGATGTTTCCGGTCCCGATCTTGAGGTCGCAGGATGCCACGTCCGCCAGGATCTCGACCGGCGTTCTTCGGCTCGTCTCCCCGATGCGGACGCACCGATCTTTGTCGTGCTGGAGGTGGGGAAGGCCGGCGGAGCTGCCCAGGAGCCGGTCTTCCTCCTCGACGGTCATCCTCCGGTGGGTCCCCAGGCCGAAGACGACCAGGACCTCGGATACCCCCATCTCTTCCAGCCTTCTCACCAGGGGCGGCAGCATCTTGGAGGTGGGGGCGGGCCGGGTTATGTCGCTGGCCATGATGGCGGCCCTTCTGGGGCCGGCGAAGTCTTCGAGGCCGGGGCCGATGGAGTCGTCCAGGGCCCTCTCGATCTCTGCCGTCTCCTCCTCTGCTCCGGCGAGCTCGTTCGGGAGAACCACCTCGAACCTCTCGTCCCCCTCGACTTCAAGACGAACGGAGCCCGCGCCGTATCCGAGCCTCATCTCCATCAGGCCCTCCAGACCTGAGCCCGGCTGTTGACGTCGCTGAAGACCTCGAAGATGGGCGTATCTGTAGTGTAGGTGAAGAGGTCGGCCCCCACGGCGTCGCAGGTCTCCCTGATCCTCGCATCGTGCTCTTTCATCTTGGCTTTGTACTCCTCTCTCACCTTCGGCGTCACCCTGGTCATCACCGACTCCTTCGACTCCATATCGATGAACCGCAGGTCCCCCTCGAAGTCCATTTCCGCCTCGGCCGGGTCCAGTACCTGGATCAAAATCAGATCGTGGCTGGATAGCTTGTAGATCGCGTTGATGATGCTCTCTACGTCGTCGAGAAGGTCGGAGACCACCACCACCAGGCTCGTCGACCTGATGGTGAGGTCGAACTGCTCCGCCGTCCTCCGGAAGTCGGTCCCCCCCGAGGGGGCGGTCCGGTCCAGGTCCTCCATCGCCCAGAAGAGGTTCCTCCTCCCTCCTCTCGTCTCGCCCGGCTCCAGCATCTCCCCGAACTTGGAGATGGAGAACTTCTCGTTCTCCTTTATCGCCATATAGGCGAAACCCACCGAGACCTTGGAGGCGAAGGCGAACTTATCGCCATAGGCCATGCTGGAGCTGGCGTCCAGGAGGAGGTGGACGGCGAGGCTCCTCTCCTCCTCGTGCTCCCGGACGTAGAGCTTCTCCGTCCTTGCGTAGACCTTCCAGTCGACGAACTTGAAGTCGTCCCCCTTCCGATACTCCCGGTAGCCGACGGGGCTTATCCCCCGGCCCACCTTCACCGACCTCCGGGCCCCACTATAGGCGGTAGATACCCTCTTTCTCACCAGGAGGGTGAAGCGGTCCAGCTCTGCGAGAAACTCCGTATCCATCGGTGGGCCTCAGATCGACTTCAGAATGTCTGATATCACCTGGTCGGTGGTGACGCCCCTCCTCTCAGAGTCGAAGGTGAGGATGATCCTGTGCCTGAGGATGGGATAAGCCATCACCTCCAGGTCGTCTCTATCGACGTAGTCTCTGCCGGCGAGGAGGGCTCGGGCCTTGGAGGTGAGGATCAGGCCGATGGAGGCTCGAGGGCTCACGCCGTACTCGACACCCTCCCACTTCCGAGTGGAGATGACGGCCTTTATCGCCGCCCTTTTGAGGTCGTCGGAGATGGGAACGTCCCTGGTCAGCTGCTGGAGGGACAGAAGCTCCCTTCTCGTGATCACTCTCTCGACCTGTGGCTCGGCGTGGCCCGTGTACCTCTCCATGATCTCGTACTCCTCATCGGAGCTCGGGTAGTCGATGAATACCTTCAGAAGGAACCGGTCGAGCTGGGCCTCGGGCAGGGGGAACGTCCCCTCCATCTCGATGGGGTTTTGGGTCGCGAGGACGAAGAAGGGCTCCTCGAGCTTGTAGGTGTTCTTTCCCACGGTGACCTGCTTCTCCTGCATCGCCTCCAGCATCGCGCTCTGGGTTCTGGGGGAGGCCCTGTTGATCTCGTCGGCCAGAACGATGTTGGCGAAGATCGGTCCCTCCTCGAACCTGAATTTCTTGCTCCCCTCCACCTCCTCGATCAGGGTGGTGCCGGTGATGTCCGCGGGCATCAGGTCCGGGGTGCACTGAATTCTGCTGAAGTCGAGGCCTGTGGTGCTGGCTATCGTCTTGACCAGGAGGGTCTTTCCCAGACCCGGGTTGCTCTCGAGGAGGGTGTGGCCCCCGGCCAGGACCCCCACCAGAATCTGCTCCACCACCGACTTCTGGCCCACCACCACTTTGCCGATCTCGCCCTTTATCGTCTCGAAGATGGCCGGCGCGTCCTTATAAATGTTGATCAGATCGTCTCTCATCTCTCGGTCCTCGGTGAGATCTAAAGCTCTCTTTTATCTTCCATTTTTCATTCCGTCTCTCAAGAGATCGCTGCCAGGTTCTCGAAATACCTTTTGATGATCTCCCGGTGCTGGGGCGGCAGGCTCTCTATGTAGAGGTCGGTCGGCACCGCCACCCCCACCCCAGGCTCAGATCTGGTGAAGAGCCGGTCCATGGGGTCCGTCTCACTGGACCTGAAACCCGCTGCCGACCCCGGATATAAGACCAGCTCCAGGTTCACCTCCTCCAGGACGGCGAGCGACGGCTTTCCGTAGATCTCGCCCGAGATCCCCGGTCCCGAGGCGCCCTCCTCCGGCAGCTCTTCTTCGGCGAAGAGCTCTGCTGCCCGATCCCGGAGATCGGTGAGGGGCTTGAAGGGCTGGGGCGGTATCTCCTCTCCGGCCTGGCTCTGGCTGAAGATCGCGGCAAAGGCGAGGAGGAGGACCAAGGTTCCCGCCTTGGCCTGGAAGATAGGAACGCTTCTATCGCCGAAGAAGAGCCGCCGGTTGTTGACCAGGTCAGATACCCTTACTTTCGAGAGTCTTCTCTTGACGTCTCTGGCCAGGCTCTGCATCACCACCGAGTCTGAGTCGCGGTTGTCGTAGGCGGCCTTCGTCTTCTCCGAGAGGCTCTCGTCCAGATGGACGAAGAGGTCGGACTTCGACCTCCGGTCGAGGATCTTTCCGCTCAGGAGGCCCAGGATCAGGGAGAAGATGGCCGGTGCGGCGGCGAAGGCCGAGTCCTGCCAGTAAAACCGAAAGAAGGCGGGAATCCCCAGGAAAAGGGCGGCGATGTAGAGTAGACTCGCGATTATGCCGGCGTTGAGCAGGTAGAGGCCCTGCTCGAACCGGCGATAGACCCCAAAAAGCCGCCTCAGATCCGCCAGAAACTCGTATGAACCGTCCACAAGATCCATTCAGAGCCCGTACTAATAAGTAGTTTCCGAGCTGAGGGCTGAATGCCTTCACCAGGGCATGGTATCGAATCTTCAGAAGATCTCTTATAGGTCCTGGTATTCGGTGTAGAGCGAGGAGCGGCAACCGATGAAATTAGGTTTATAGCCTTTGAAGAACAACCTGCTTTGGGGCCTTCTTCGCAAAAGGCCGAAGATAGGGCCACGGGAATAACTCGACGATCGAATTTGGGTGCGGTCCCTGCTGGATCCGACCCGTCTGAATACCCAAGAAAAATGGCCAAGATTTCGAAGATCAACTGGCAGAGCTTAGGGCTTCTGGTGCTGATTCTGTTGGCGTCGATAGAACCCATCGGCGCAATCTCCATCCTCGATATGGGGGGGAATGGGGATGCCGCTCCCGATGAAGACGGAAATGCGACCTCGAAAGGTCCGACGGAGCTTATAGCCGCCGGGGTCTGGATCGCGCCAGATGGAGGGGAGAACGTCTCCGCCGGGGTGGAGGAGACCCTTCTCTCCATCTCCGGCCCCTCCAGGGTCCTGAGGATTACGGTCCAGGAAGAGGAGGTCAGCGAGCTCGGATATATTGGAACCTCCGACGGCGTTCTGATCCTCTGGCCCGACGTCACCGAGACCCTCCGCCTGATCGCTCCCTTCGACTACCGGGAACGGCCCTGGTACCTGGAGGCCGCGCGGTCCAGGGAGACGATCTGGACCAGGCCCTACCTCTCCCAGGCGAGCGGGAGCCTGGCCATCACCTGCGCGACTCCGATATTGGTCGAGGGGAACCTGACCGGGGTTGTGGGGATGGACATATCTCTGGCCGAGATCGACTCCGACCTCGCCAATTTATCTTCCGGCTACCCCTTCCTCTTAGACGGTCAGGGGGCTGTGGTGATGAGGCCGGATGCGCCCGAATCCTTCCTCTGGGAGGAGATCCTGATGCCGGGGAGCCTCCTCGATTCAAAGAACCGGGAGCTGGCCGATCTGGCCGAGGCGATGGTCCAAGGCGAGAGCGGCACCATCATTCTCCGTCTCAGCAAGGGCATGGTCAGGATCTCCTATGCGCCCCTTCCCACCGTCGGCTGGAGCCTGGGGCTGGTCTCCTCAGATCAGGAGCTGGCCGCAGCCAAGGCCTCTCAGTACGATCAGCTCTTCCGCCGGATATCGGGCCAGACCGAGGTTCTGGCCCTGGAGACCGGCGAAGCCCTGAAAGATCGCGGCCCGAAGGCGGCTGCCCCCGGCTCTCAGGACGGCGGGGAGGAGGCCGAGCCGCCGTCGATCTGGCCTCTCGCTCTGGCGGCGGCCGCCATATCAGCCATCCTGGCGGGATTGGCCGGATTTAGGGCGGGGAGGAGAGGCGTTTCGTCCATGGTCAAAGCCGTCGAGAGGGCCCTGGAGGGGATCGGCAGAGGAGACCCCGAACCGAAGATCGAGGGGTACGGCTCGAGAGATATGAGCGATCTTGGCGAGGCCTTCGAGAGGATGGCCGTCGATCTCGAAGATCGGATCTCCCACGTCGAGAAGAGATCCTTCGAGACGGGAAGGGCTGAGAAGGAGAAAGAGGTCTATGGAGAGGTCAGGCGATTCCTCCTGCCGGAGAGGTCCCCCCAGATCGAGGGCTATGAGGTGGCGACCCTCTCTCTCGTCCCGGGTTGTGAGGACGTTCAGTTCTACGACTTCTTCGAGATGGAGGGGTCGAAGTCGGTGGTGGTGATGGCCGAGGTCTCGGGCAAGGGCGTATCCGCCGCCATGGTGGCCGCCCTCACCAGAAGCATGATCAGGGCGGCCTCCCGGAGGTTCGGCGATCCGGCGAAGGCGCTCAGGGAGACGAACTTTCACGTGAGCGACGACGTGAGAAGCGGGATGATGGTATCCTGCTTTTGCGGGATGCTGGACCTCTCCAGCCACTCCATGAATTACGCCAACGCCGGCCATGCCCCGCCCTTCATCGTCAGCTCCGACGGCTTTGTGGACACCCTGATCGGAGGCGCGATATCCATGGGTGCCCTAGACCACATCGACCTGGAGATGGAGGGTTGGATGATAGATCCGGGCGACGTCCTCGTCATCTACAACGACGGCCTCATCGAGGTCGAGAACGAGGATAACGAGCGGTTCGGAACAGAGAACCTGATCGCCCTCATAAAAAATAACCGGGAGAGGTCGGCTCAGGATATCATGAAGGAGCTGGAAGCGGCGATAAAGGGCCACGTGGGAAGCCAGCCCAAGACCTTCCATCCCGCCGCCATGATGGTGAAGAGGTCTGTCTGAAGGACCGACGGTTCAAAACCGGCCCTCGGCCCTGAAGTCGTCCCCGGCGATCTTCTTTATCATCTCGACCACATCTTCGATCGAGAGGCCGTCCATCGAGATCCGGTCTCTCCCGCAGAAGATCTCCTCCCTCACCCGCCCGCCGACGACGTCATCGGTGCCCGGCCGGACCTCGATGACGACGCTCCCCTCGGGCGTCGCCGTCCTGGAGCAGAGGTGGTCGGGATCGCCGTCTACTATACCGATCAGGGGCGTTCCAAGCCTCGCCAGGATCTCTCCGGCGACGGCGGTGGTATCGTCGCCCACGGTTACGGCAAGCCTCGCTCCTTTCGCGTTCTCGAAGGTCTCTTCTGCGGCGTGGTCTATCAGGGCCGCGTCGCGGCCTTGAGTGCGGATCGTCCTGGGGAGGTTCTCGGTCCTTCTGATCTCACCGGTCCTCAGGATCGCAGACTCGAGATCGACGAAAGGGAGCTTCTCCAGGCCGTGGGCCTTGACCTGAGCGCCATCGATCTGCGTTATCCTGCCGTCGACTGCTGTGATCTCCACGGCCACCTCGCGGGCTCTTGCGACCACGGTCCCGTTGATGGATATGTTCTCACCGGGGATGGCTCCCAGGATCTTCCTTCTGACGATCCCTCCTGAGGATTCTGTCCTCGGCGAAAGCCGGGGGGCGGCCACCAGCTCCAGCCCCAGGAGCCGGGCGATCCATTCGTCTTGGCGGCCCGCATCCCCCGCCAGGGCCGAGACGAACCCTCCGCCATAGTCCGCGAGGAGGAGGGGCTTTTTTGGCTCTGCCCTCGCCGCCACCATCGCACCGAAGGCGAGCCCCGTCTCCCTCGTCTTGGCGAAGTTCAGGAGGATCACCATCTCGACGGAGGGATCGAGCCTCCGGACCGACCGGCTGGGCATCTCCCTCCTCGATATATCGATCCGGTCTTCCAGGGCGGCGTCGATGACCGCGACCCTGCCCATCGTGCCTCCGAGGACGGCGGTGACCGGCCCCATCCTCTCGAGAAGGCCCAGGGCCCTCTCGGCAGATCCCGAATCGACGACCTCGGGGCCGTGGACCACGACCCCTATCCTATCCGCCACTTTCGACGCTCTCATCTTCCATCTTCACCGATCTCATCCTCTCCTCTTCCGCCTTCATCCTCTCCTCCAGCTCCTCCAGGGTCCGGGCTCCGATCTCCCTCCTCTCTGGCATCTTCTCGATCGGCTGCAGGGTGCTCAGGTGATAGTAGAGCCCCGTCGAATCGAGAAGCGCCCACTCTTCGCCGTCCTCGGTCTTGAGGACCTTCACGATCCCCACGGTCCCGGTCCCACCGTACCTGACTATGCTCCCCTCCCTGATCTCCTCAGACATGATCCTCGATCACCTCATAACAGCTTCTCCATCAGTACTTGGCCGCCGAAGTTCTTAACCTCTGCCCCACCGAGAATCGAGATTACCTCGACCCCCTCGAACTCGGACGTCCCGCAGAGGACGTCCTGTTCGGGATGGGTCCCGGCCTGGATATCGCACCTTATCCTGGTCCTCTCCCCCACCGATACCACCGTCTTCAGCCGCGGCGAGGCGGGATGGCCCCGGGGAAGGACGATCAGGGGGGAGTTCATCTCTCTTATCGTATAGAGGGTGCACCACAGGCCCTTTCTCGCCCGGTCACCGACCTCGAAGGTCGATGCCACCAGGAGGTCGTCATCATCGGTGAAGAGGGCTATCTCCTCGGTACTGGTCTCGAGATAAAAAAAGTGGCCCAGGGTCCTGGCCAGGGCCAGGGTCCCGGTCGTGCCGCAGAGGTAGGCGATCTCGTCGTCTTCCAGGGGGATCTTCATCTTCTCATCACTCTGCGGGCTTAACATTTCTGGATTGGCAGGAAGGACATCGCGGCCTTCTCCCCATGCCCTTGAACTTGTTTCCGCAGTCCTGGCATATGTAGCCTTTCGACGCCAGTGATTCGACGTCGCCGATATCCGGTCCGCCTCCAACGGTACACATGGGACTTTCACCTCCTTAAGTTCTATTTCCGATCGGCTCTTATTTAAATGAGGTGGCTGCAGGGC
>NZ_JBNGCU010000016.1:0-20538 GCF_049974945.1 Methanocrinis sp.
TGTCAAGGTAGTAATAATGTTTCAATCCTTGTTTTCTTGGAACTGGCGCTCGAACAGCGGCCGATTTTCGTCCTTTTCCCTGTTTCTGGGTGTCAAACCGGCCTTTTCTCACCCACCCTCTGGCATGAGAGGAATTTATTGGATCCCTTATAAATTCATTCCTGCCAGGGGTCTTAAGGCCCATGCTTCGATCCGCCGCTAAATAACAGATGAGCCGTTTCTACCTCAACCTCGCCACCGTACCAAACCCTCTGGAGACAGACTTTCCCAGACCCAAAAGCTCCGGGATCTCGAAGTTGGTGGTGAACTCGCCCCAGATCCCCGTCACCTTCTTGTCTTTCAGCTGGCAGACCTCCTCCGTAATCTCTCCGAACTCCAGCCGTATATGCTCTTTGGCGACGTAGCCGAGACCCTTGGAAGCGGAGAGGATGTTACCCACCAGGATACTCCGGAGGAGGTCTCGCCTCTCCTCCCGAGAAGCCCTTCGATATTTATCGTAGTTCTTCTGGTTGAGGGCGAGCCAGGGGGTCGCAAACCGATAGCTCTGGATCTTTTGAGAGCAGCCGAACTCCTCGCTTCTGAGGATCACGCCCCGCTCCATGATGGAGTAGGTGGACTCCCCCAGCTTTATCTCGTCGAACTTGTCGTATACCTCCTTCAGGACCTCCGCCCCCTCGTTGATCCCCAGGATGAGGGGGCCTTCCTCCAGCATCTTGTACTGGATGAGGGGGTATCGATAGATCAGCTTGTCCGTTACGTGCTGGTGGAGGAGGGCGTATTCGTTGAAGCTGGTGGCGAAGAAGCCGCGGAGCTTCGCCCCGTCGCCGCGCATAGGGGCGTCCGAGTGGAGGGTCAGGCGGAGGATTTTGAAGATCATGGAATTCACCCTTTTCAGAATATAAGCGAGCCTTCGCCGGCTTTTTCGCGCTTGAAGCCCGTCTCCATGTCATAATAGTTAGGCAATTCATTAAATGAAACGTATCCGATATTGGAACCATCAACGATTAATGAATGCCCAAAGTTCTCCGGAACGGAAATAAGATACTCGCTGAATTTCTTCTTGATCTTCAGATATTTTTTCGTCCGTTCTAAATGGTTTTTCTCGGATTGCAGATCCTGGTATTGTTTCCAGATTTTGGCAGCTTCGTCGTCAAGCTCTATAAAGACATCCACCTTGGGGTAGTCTTCCTCTATGAGCTTAAAGTTCTGGCTTAGATCCTTAAATGCTAATCCGGCAATATAGCCAAGGTTATCCTTTGAATCCTTATCTCCCATCCCTCGTTTAACAGATTTAAAATATTGGTTATTTAGGTCTAGGAATTCTGATTCTTTGATCGGCTCTTTAGTGGGCTTAAAAATATCCAGAGTCTTGCTGATCAAGAAAGGATCATAGATATATTTATAAAATTCTTTTCTATCATCTTTCAAAATGAAAATCAATACTGTGCCCTTTTCGTCTTTGGCGGAGTTTCTGTTGCATCTTCCCGCCACCTGATTTATCGAATCCAGGGGCGCGAAATCTCTGTAAACAATATCGGCATCTATGTCCACGCCAGCTTCGATGAGCTGCGTGCTGACAATGACCTTTCTAATTCTCTGAGCACTCTTTTCTCTGATCTTATCGATTCGCTCAAGCCTCATCTTGGGAATCACATTCGTAGAAAGGAAGAATTTATCAGTGTTCTCAAGCTCCAGCTTTTGGACGAACCTGTAAACATCTTGGGCTGAGCCAATGGTATTTAGAACGATCAAACAATCCTTTCTCAGATTTTCTCTTAGATTGTTTTCCAGCAAAGCCTTGAATTCATCGATGTTGAGCGTTTTATCAATTCTTGGAAATAGCTGAATTCTATCCAAGCCCCGGAAGTATTCCTCTTTTCTTTGCGCTAGCTCTTTGATCTCTCCTTCCGCCTCATCAAAAATAAGCGGTTGGGTCGCAGTGATGAAAACCACATAGCTATTGAACTTCTCGCACAGCAGATTCAGTGAATCATGTATCAGCTGCCAGTACTGGTGAGGTACAGCTTGCACTTCATCCAGAATTATTATTGAATTGACCAGCTTGTTGAACTTGCGAAGCTGCTTATTCCTGTTGGAAAAAAGAGTGTTAAATAGCTGCCAGAAGGTGGTTACGATTATCTCCGAGTTCCAGCCCTCAAGGAGCAGCAGGCTTTTATCGACATCATATTCGTTCTCGGCGGTCTTGTATTCTACATCTGCCAGGTGGTGATGCTTTAGAAGAAGCCTCGAATCTTTGAGCTTCCCTTCATTGGCCAGGACTTCCTCAAAGACTTTGTAATTTTGATCGATAATGCTTAGAAATGGCAGCGAATAGATTATTCTGGGCTTGATTTCTCGCTCATTTTCCAATCGCTCTCTTAGCTTCAAGGATAAGGAGAGTGCAGCCAGCGTCTTGCCAGTGCCTGTGGGGACATTCAGGGATAGGATTCGCTCGTCGAGGTTCCAAGCTTTGATACTCTCGATGGCATCTTCATAAATCTGATTCCGAAGATCATTGATGTTGCTTTTATTGGACGAAAACCCTTTGGCATCTCGATATTCGTCCACCAGCTTTGATGAAAGGTCCAGGCGTTCCAGATGGATGCCATCTAGCCCTGCGTTGGTCTTGTCAGCATCTAAGAGGGCGGAATAAAGAAACTGAGAGATAAAATATGGATAAATGTTACTTTTTTCACTTAAGCGTCTAACAAAGCGCTTCTCTTTTCTGCCAATTTCTTTTGGAGATTCTTTTAAAATATAATTAATAATATTACTTAAATCGAATTCTAAATTGATATTCCCCTTGTGTAGAAGCAATGCCAAAATCTCGCCGATTTCTGCCCTGCCAATGGAATCTATGGAATTTATTTGTTCTTCTGCTACCTTCAATATTTTTTCTTTATCAGCATCGAAATCCTTTATCTCATCCATGGCGTTTAGAAGATTTCCATGATGCCTTTTCACGGCCAGGAAAGATAAAATGGGCAGATAATCGACTAATCCACCATTACGCCTTGCATTCCTCAAATACTCCTTGATTACTGCATAAGTAAAAAATGCAGAAAGCAGACCATGATGAGTGGTATCCCTTGACTTGAGGGATTTTTTCTTCGCCTCATCCTTTTCATCGATGTATTTCTGGAAAAATCCAGTTGCCTTCCCCAAATCGTGTGTGATTCCAATTAGGTATGCTGCATCTTCCAAGAGGTCGGCATCATCTATGTTCAAGGATCTATCTGCAATGGTTTTCCTGCTCAACTCTCCCACACGCTGTAGATGATCCACCAGGCGTTTATCCGGATGGGATTTCAGCTTAAAGGAATAAGATTCGCTCACTACTTCCGCCATTCTCCAGCTCCCATAACTCGCTAGCCTTTGCTCGAATGCTCTCTCCGTTGCGCTCAAAAAGAATCTCTCGATAATCAGTTACCTCTCTTGCTTCACCCATCTCGCAGGGCATTATTTCAGAGAAGTACTCTTTGCCCTCCTCGAATTCCGTCTCCCGGATGTACCTCCCAGGTACAACGCTGTCGATTTCCTGAATCTCTTCACCGGCAGCCGTTCGCTCATATTCACCTAAGTACTCAAAATTACAGATTAGCTCGCTCAGCCCAAGACAAGGCGTATAAATCGATTGGTGACTCGAAAGCATCTCTTTGACTTTTTCATAAAATTCATTATCCGAATGCGAGAAATAAATCCTGTACTTCGGATCTTTCACAAACTCAAACCTGATCTGCGTCCGATTCTTGATCAAGTGCATCTTTAAGGCGGTCTTGGTATCGATCAGGTTTTCGCCTATCCTCACCTTTTTTACGGGATCCATAATCCTGCAGCCTATCATTGCAGTATCTCTAAAGAACCAGCTAAAATAATCCGACTTATCAAGTCCAGCAATCGCTCCAATCAGTCCTGAGAGTGCGGTGCGGGGCGGAAATGAGTAGGTGAGGGGCGAGCTAGTAGAGTAGTTCTTCCTGAAGTGGGCATAGTCTCCCCACACATCGAATACTATTACTCTCTCCGGCATACCGGGCCTCAGAACGTGATCGACTTCACAGCAATGCCTGTAGCCGCTGTCAGTCCATCAATCGAAAAATCTGCGCCGTCTTTGCAGAAAATCAACCTTTCATCTGTGCAAATTTCGATGTCCTTGATGGAACCCATTTCCGCGGCTAATTTCTTGATCAGACCAGATATGTCAATTTTAAAATCCTCTGTCCCTCGAATGTTTTCGTGTGGTATCTCTGTGGTCAGCTTGAGCATCTTATCCAGATCGCCGATATGATAGTTTTCTTTGCTGTAATTAACTTTGAGCAGCATTCTCGGAACCTGTCCCGCCTTGGTCCTGGATATCAGGCTCTTGGTTCCGTTCCAGGTTCCTTCCAGCAAGAGCTTGAGATCGTCTTCGGTGAGGTGAGTATGCTTGGCAGCGTTCTCATTTATGATTCCGTAAAAGAGAATAAGCGAATACGGCAATATGTCCTCTTCGCGGAAAGTCTCTTTCTTTGAACCCTCTTTCGAAGCGAAGGCTCCCGTTCCTCTGATATGCTTCATGGCAACGCGGTGAAGCGATCTGCCCATCTTGAACTGAACTGGTCCGGTGAAGGTTATAGAATCCTTTTTGAGGGGAATCACTCCTCCGAAGAGGCGGATATCGATGCATTCGCTGAGAATTCTCTGGTCATCGTTGCCAAAATTGGCTGCTCTCATCTTTCCATCCTGAACATGTCCCGCTTCGTCATAAACGACTTCTTTCACGAAGATTTCCTTGCCCTTGAAGTTGTGAAGATAATCTCTGATTGTTCGCTTCAGCCTCACATCGGTTACAATATTCACTCCCGTCTCTTCATCAATCCTGGGCTTATTCTCATCCAGAGGATCTCCGTTCGGATTTCCGTCTCTGATATCGTAGATAAAGAGAATCTCGGATCTGTCCTTTACTTCCTCGCTCATCTTTACGTCTCCTCACCTATCTGTTGTTCATCTTCTTTCTCGTTCTTGAATAACTTCTGCATGTCCATTCCCAGAACAAAGTAAAAACTCAGCTCATCATCCGTCTCTTTCCAGTTGACTCCAGCTAAAATGAAATGTTGGGCAATAATTGATTCCAGGTCTCGGTAGTAATTCTTTCCGTATTCTTCCAGCTTATTTTGGATTTCAGGAAGAAGCTTTTTGACAAGTGCTTCGTTCATTTTCAAGCCATGCAGCTTGGTGCGGAATGGCGTGGCGTTTTTATCCCTCCACTGGATATTGAGAAGCTTTTGGGCGAGCAATCCTTCCAAGAATGTCGCTTTCTTGGCATCGCTTGTAAAGAACGGTTTATTAGCCTCGAAGAATTTCTCGACCTTCTGTCCCATTGGAAGACCTTCGAGATTCTCGAACGATTTCAGTCCACCCTTTTCATCCATTTCGTTAATATCCTCCTTATAATTTCTAAAAATATTAAGCTCCTCTAGATAGTGCAACAGCAGGAAGCCGTTCAGTGTAACAATTTTAGTTTGATGGCCTTTGAAGAACTCTTCTCTTATACGCCTCATTATGAAATTTATTACTAGATAGTAATTAATTGGATCTCCCACAAAGGTCTTGTTCACGATCTCAAGAAAGATCTTGTCGAAGGTCCTGTTCGTTGACTCTTGCGGGAAAAATCTCCTCACGACCCCGAAATTGAATTCGAGATGAATTTTTTCGCGCTGAGCTTCGCTTAAAAGAAGATCATTGTAGACCTTGAATCTATTGTCTATGTTCTCTTTTGCTTTGAAAAGAATCCTCAAACGAGATGGCAGAACCCCCTCGATGAGGAGGAGAATCCTGTAGGATGCCTGATCTTTCTTATAAAATATGAGGCTGTTGCTGATGAAATCCTTCATTTCCTGGACTAAATCAAAAATCTCGCCTTCGTCTGCTATTATGTTCTTTCTCACTTCGCCTGATAAGTTCTGCTTTCTTTTTTGATCCTTTCCGCCTAAAATGCGTAAAATGTCCTGAAAATCGCCGCCTAAGGCCAGCTTCGGCACAAGCAAGTATCTAAAGCCACAAAAGCTGAAGTTTAGTCTCTCCTCAATGTACTTCTTGCCCAGCTCTAGGCGGATGGCACAGTCAAAGCAGACGGGCGTATCCTTCCAGGACTCGGAGACCTCAAAACCTCCGGCGATGAAGCCAGGTTTGTCGAAGGTGTGGAACGCCCAAGGAATTGCAAATCCGTAGACCTCTTTTTTTCTCTCTTTGCAGACGGAACATAAAGCGTCCTTTCCCAATGAAGTCCCCTGCGATTTTTTAGTTATATACCTGTCTTTGCCCTTAAGCAACAAGATGTTCCTAAAGACTGGGATATCTCTTAGATATTTAATCTCACCATTATTCTTAATGCCCAATGTTATAATGGCATATTCATCTGCTTTCTTAAGAGATAATTTATCTTTGAGTTCCGCCAATATCGTTTCAGATTTGTCGCTTATGGCCATACTCATTCTTTTAAGTTCTTCTGTGTCCTTTTCAGATAATTCATAATCATCACATTTATCGAACCACCTAAGAAACTTATTTTTGAATGTTCTATCTATTTCTGTTATTCTGCTTGTAGGCGTCGCATCTGTTGCCGCAGAGTATCCCCTCTTGTAGAGGTAGTTTTCAAAATCCTTGAATTCTTGGTGTTCCACATGGCTGAATGAGTAATCCCCATTCTGATCATTCAATACTACAATTAATACAAAGTTATATTTATTGTTGCTATTTGGATTTTCTATAAATGTGTCGAGAAGGTCTTCGCCACCATTGACTTGTTGGACATATTCCCCAATCTTGCTTACAGCCTCAATCACTCAAATCACCATCTTCAAACACATATATTCCTATACGTGCAGTCCACACACCTGGCCTTCTGCTTCGTTCCCTCGGGGTAATATCCCCTCTGAATTATCATAAGTATCTCGCGCACCATCTGGCGCGCTTTCATATAATCTTTATCCCTGATTTTTATCTCCTCCACATGATGATTGCTCCTGGTGTAGCATACAAAGCCCCTATTGACATCGACGCCGTAATGCTCCATGATGAGGAGGCCGTAAAGGGCCGCCTGATACTTATGCGTCCTGTAAACCGTATTCTTCCACTCCGCGAACTTGTAATCCATCGGTGCGGCAGTCTCATCCTCCAGGAAGAGGACCTCGTCTACCTCTCCCTTGAAGTGGTACTTTCGCGAGGTGAGATAGACCGAGATCTCCTTTCTCGTGCAGTTGAGCCTCTTCCTCACGTAATCCCGGTTGACCTTCTCGCGGCTCTCGTGCAGCTCTCTGCCCTTTAGAACCTTGTAGCGTCGCTCTTCTCTTTGGGCGATGCCCAGGCAGTGCATGAAGAATATGAACCGAGGGCAGAAGAGGTACTCCAGGGCATCGGAGACGGTGATGAAAACCTCCTCCCCTTCCTCCATCTCTTCCTCGACTGGCGAAATCTCGGCCTCTGACTCTGTCTTCATCCTCTCCTCAGAATATCTTGGTGATGGTCATCCCGCTCACAAGCTCCTGGTCGAAGCCCTCTCCTATCAGCTTGATCTTCTCGAAGCAGCCCTCGCACATGGGAAAGACGTAGACCGAGTCCGACTCCTCGATGATCGCCTCGCACTCCAGGGCCAGGGAGTCGGCCTCGTTACGGTTGAGATCCCCCAGAAATGCGCTCTTCTGTACCCGGAAGAGGCCGTAGTTCTTGCAGATCTTCGCCACCCGGCTGCGAATTCGATCATCGGTTATATCGTAGATAGTCCATACCAGCATCATAAACCCCGATTTACTGATTTACTGATTTACTCGATGTCTTCTCATTCGTCTTCAGCTTCCAGAGCGTCTCGATCGAAGTCCTCCGGCAGCTCGGTCCCGGGACGGATGAGGGAGTTGGCGATCCTGTGGCACTCCATCTGAATGGTGTTCCTCCTCTTCACGTTCCGCCCCCGGTAGAGGATAGGCTCCTCCAGGGCTCCGTTCACCCCCCCGATCAGGGCCGCCTTCCCGTCCTTGGAGAGGCCGACCCCCTGCTCCAGCGGCTCGAAGAACTCGTCTTTTATCATCCTCCGGGTGAAGAGGTGGACGACGGCCTCATCTATGTAGGTCCGGAAGATCTCTATGATGTCGAAGACCAGGGACTTCTTGTTGTAAGAGTCGGTATGCAGAAATCCCACATAGGGGTCCAGCCCCGCTATTATGCAGCCCTTCTCCACCAGCGAGTAGAGGACTCCGTACCCGTAGTTGAGCATGGCGTTGAACTCGTCTCTGGCGGGATTTCTGCTCCTTCCAGGAAAGCGATAACGTTCGGGCATTATCGATGAGATGGCGCCGAAGTAGGCCCTGGAGGCCATCCCCTCCAACCCGAGCATCTCCTGACGCCTTCCTTCTACTGTGCCCCGCAGCCGCTTCATCTGCTCTCGGGAGCGCTCGATCTCCTGGATGTAGCCGTCCAGATCGTCGCTCTTTTCAGGTCTCGGCTTCTTCAATCGGGTCAGCAGAGCTATCTGATTATCAAACTTCTTTAAGCCCCACTCTTTGGCCAGGTTCAGTCCATCGGCGGCGTCATATATCTCCAGCTGCCTCCTTCGGATCAGGGTTGTGCTACCAAGCTTAGGATGCCAGACCCTTCCGTAAGGGTCCCCGTGGGCGTCGAGAAAAACGATGTCAATGTTGTTATCTACTGCCATCTTGATGGCGTCTGTGGTGATATATGCAGCTGTAGTGATCAAGACGCTATTTATTTTATTTGTAGCCACCTCAAAGCTCTTATCGTCCTTCTTTACTAAAAAACAGTTTCCTCTTTTTCTTAAATACGAGCCATATGTATTGATTACAAGCTGCATTTTATTTATCACAACCGCAATATCCAAGTAATACATTAAAATTTAAGCGTTTTGGTCTGGGCACCACAAAATATTCTCATCTTAAAATCCAATTTAAGATGAATGATAAACTAATTATATCTAAAAGATATTTGAGCATCTATGGAAATCGTACTCCTCGATCGGTTCGCCACATTGTAGCAGAAGTATCTCCCAGAGGCAAAGCCTCCCATAACCCTGGAGTTTCGGAAGGGTTCCAGCGACGTGCAGAAGGCCCCCACCACCTCATCCCGGCCCCTCCTCTCCAGATCTTGCAAGATCCCTGATGGAGAGGCCCTTCTTCCCTCCCGCCGGGATCTCGACGAAGGCGGCCCCAGGCTCCGCCCCCGGGTCGGGGAGATAGGGGCTCTCGCTGGTGCCTGGATTCGTCTCGAATACTCCGGGCGGCCTCTCGCCAGAGGGGCCGATCGCCGCCCCCTCCTCACTCCCCAGCGATGAGGCGGCCCGAGAGCATCTGGTTCCCTTTTATAGGGCCGTCACCTCCATCTCGGAGAGGCCATCGCCAGCCCCCTATCTGTTGGCCGCCATGTGCACGAGGCCGATGGTGGCCACCTTTCCTGTGGGGTAGGTGGCGGTCTCATTGCCGGAGAGGAACGCGTTCATGCTTATCGTATAGGCAGGGTTTGTGGCATAGCCCGCCGCACTCTTGGTGAAGAGGCCCCCCTCGAAGATGCTCGAATCTGTTCCGGAGAGGGCGAGAACCTGCCTGGTGTTGGTGAGGGGCACGATCTCAATGGCCAAGTTCTCGGTTCTGTTCACCTCGGATACGTTGTTCACCTCGACAGGAGGAGCGGTTATATCCTCCTCTGCTCCAGACGTCATGCCGAACGCAGCAAGAAGCATGCTTACCGCCGCAATCCGCGCAATCCAACTCTTCATCTTATCACCTCGCTTATAGGTTCGATTCTTCCCCTGGCCTTGCCGGGAGTCCTTCCCGTTGAGAGCCGACGACTCGAATCTTCGTCATCTCCCCCCTTGCAAGTGAACAGGGTCACGATCTGCTAAGTTTTTTGTGGTCGAGGATCGTCGTCCTCCTTTCCCCTCTTTCCCCCGTCCCTCCTCCCTCTTCCCCCCTCCCCTCAGAACAGGATCCCGCAGTTGTAGGGCACCAGCACCTCCGACCCCTCCTCGACTATGAGGTGGGGATACTCCCTCTCCACGACCATGGACCTCTTGAGAAAGCCGCCCCAATCGGTGAAGACGACCGCCTCGACCTTCACCAGATCCCTGCTCATGGAGACGACTGGAGCGAGGTCGAACTCCTCCAAGTCCGCCAGAAGGGGTTCGACGGTGGCGTCGTCCGCGCCGAGCCTCGCCCGGGCCTCCTCGCGGTCCGAGACGATCCGATCGTCGTTGTAGGCCGCATGCCAGAACTGATAGAACTGCTCCCCCTGGATGCGGAGGAGGGCGAGCTGGAAGAACCCCTCCGGCGTCCCGTCCGTCTCGACGAACCTGAGGTAGTAGTCCTCCCTATCCGCCTCCTCGGCGGAGGCCCCGGCGGCGAGGTACTCCGAGTAGTTCCTGTAGGGGGGCGCTACATTCTTCCTCGCATAGAGGACCGGAGCGCCTCCTATCCCAGCGTAATGGTAGACGTAGTCGAGGACGTATCCGCGCTGCGGGGAGATCCGGTCGAGGACGTCGAAGTAGAGGTTTGCGTCGAAGTCGCCTTCGGCCTTTTCGGCGTCTTCTTCTGCCAGATGGTCGGGGAAGCCCAGGGGCTCCTGGAGCGCCTCGAAATCTGCTACGACCTCTTTAGAGTAAGATGGAGGGATCGTCGTCACCAGAAGCCACGACGGCTCCGCGATCGCCACGTCTTCATCTGCCATCTCGCCCTGGGAGCTGGAAGGCTGGAGGGATATGGCGAGGATGGAGAGGAAGAGAAAGATCTGCACGAGGGATTTATGGATCATCATATATCATACCGCCCCGAAATTTTTTGGGTGCCTTTTGAGATACTCTCTTGAGCCGATCTAGTCAGTCTTCTAGTCGGTCTATTACTATTCATATTATTTAATGGTATTTCGCCCCGGATCACCGGGAGGATACGGCGTCGAATATAAAGCCATGATAATCCATCGCAAAAGGTGATATGATGGATCGCAAGATGACCGGCCTGAACCTGGCCGCCTCCCTGAACCTGACCGCCACGATCTGGGAAGAGGATGGCGCCTACGTCTCGCGATCTCCCGAGCTGGGGGTAGCAAGCTGGGGCGGGACGCCCGCGGAGGCGCTTCAAAACCTGAAAAAGGCGGTGGATCTGTACCTGGAGAATGCTGAGGATCTGGGCATCATCGACCCCGGAGCCCATCGACTTCTCAATCGGTCCGCGACCTTCGGCCGATCTTGACCTTTTCAAAAGAGATATATCCCCTGGGCTCGTTTAAGTCACGAACGGCCAGCAGGTGATGCCATTGACCGATGACACCCCAAAGATGCATCCAGATCGCCCCTCCCTCGACGATATCGTCAGGGCTCTGAGGGAGATGGTGCCATATCTCGCTGGGCGCTACGGCGTGAAGCATTTGGGCGTCTTCGGCTCTTATGCCAGGGGCGAGGCGGACGATAGAAGCGACCTTGATATCCTCGTAGAGTTTGAACGTGTACCCCCTACCCACTGGGAGCTCATCGCCCTCGAAAGAGAGCTTGGAGATAAGCTGGGAGTCAAGGTGGATCTGGTGATGAAAAAGAGCCTAAAACCCGGAATCGGAGAGGCTATCCTGAAGGAAGTGGTCGCCGTTTGAGGGCGGGTTCATAGCCACCTTTAACTTGACCGGGTCGATCAATCGGTATATAAGTACATATAAGCGATAGTCTGCCAGAACATGGAGATCGAGAAATGAAGAAGGTAAGTCTGACCGCCACGATATGGGAAGAGGAAGGTGCCTACGTCTCAAAATGTCCCGAGCTGGAGGTCGCAAGTTTTGGAAGTACACCAGAAGAGGCGCTTCAAAACCTGAAAGAAGCTGTAGAGCTATACCTGGAGAATGCTGAGGAGCTGGGCCTCATGGAAGATGTTGAGGCGGCCATTTCCTCCCCTCACAAATTTACCTCGATGATCGAGGTAACCACATGAGAAAGCTGCCCTTGGTCTCCTCAGACGACGTGGTAAAAGTCCTCAAAAAAGAGGGTTTCGAAGACGCTCCGAAGCGCGGCAAGGGCAGCCACACTGCATTTTACAAGATAGATGAGACTGGCCATAAACTTCTGGTCATCGTGCCTAAGAGCAAAAGGCTGCCAAGAGGTACGCTGATGGCCATCCTAAAACAGGCCGACTTATCCAAAGAGCGCTTCATCGAACTTTTAAAATAAAAATAGGATGAAACCGAAGTCCCGGAGCTCCCCTCACCCCAGGATCTCATGCAGCTTGAAGAGATGCGGCCCGAGCTTCCCCTCGAAGTTCCCGGCCGAGATCTTGACCACCCCGGGGACCTTGCAGGCGGCGTTGATCCCGGCCCGCATCGACCTCTCGATCGCCTCCCGATCGACCCCGTTGATCACCACCTCGTAGGAGGCCCGGATCTCGGGTGGGAGGATGCATACCCCCTCGTCTTTGAGGGTGGGGCAGAACCTCTCGTTCGTCGAGGCCTTCAGGAACTTGTAGCGGCTTCCCACCTTGGAGCCGCTGGCGACGACCCCTCCGGGGAAGGGGGTGATCGTCCCCTCCTGCTCGCGGATGGCGTCGACGGCCGCCTCCGCGGCCATCAGGGCGCTGGCCTGGTTTTGGGCCATGATGAAGAAGTTTCCTCCGGCGATCCCGTCGGCGGCTCCTATTTTTTCTTCGACGATGAAGTCGCCGGACATCACCGGGATGCTGCAGACCCCCCGCTCGCAGTAGGCCATATCCTTCTGAAAGCCGTCTCCGAAGAACTTCAGCTTCGCCCCCGTATCAAACTGCTTCTCCGCCTGGGGAAGGCCGTTGAAGACCGCTGTGGTGGGAGCGGTGAGGACGCACTGCCCGATCCTCGAGAGGAGCGAGTTTTCCAGGTTCTTGAAGCTCATGTTGCAGATCTGGATGTAGACGCCGGGCCTGCCGTCCGGGGTCTCGTCTCTTCTTGCCATCCGCTCGATCCCGGCCTCTGCCGGGCACATGATCACAGAGGTCCCAAAGCCGGTCGCCTCCCGCGCCGCCACCAGGGCCCACCGCTCGGTGATCGCCGTAATCAGAACCCGCGCCACCTTTATCGGAAAGCCCTCTGCAAAGGTCTCCTCAATCTCTACGCCGTTTATCTCCATCCCTTCCACTCCTCAAAATCAGCAATTTTATAGTTCACTGGGCCCCGGATTGCGGACCGCGAACTCAAAGCCCCCCTCTGTCTCGAAGGCCGCCGCCGAGCAGACCGGCCGCTCGAAGACCAGGCCATGGGCCGCCCTCGCGATCTCCCCGGAGCTCTCGCCCGCGACTCCAGCGGCCTCAAACTCCGTCTTCTCGTAGGTGGCGACCAGGAAAGCTCCTCCCTCGGAGAGGTCGAACTCCTTGGTCCTGATCTCGCCTCTCTTTGCGATCCCCAGCCACCCCCGCTCCCCCACCACCACCCCGGCGATCCGGGGGGTGTCCAGCTCGTCCCTCTCGTAGCCAAAGGCGGTGAGGCTGAGGGCGATGGCCTCCAGGGGCCTCGTCCCGTCCCCGACCTTCTCTGCGATCATATCGGTCTGGGTCCCGTTGGCGACCACCGCCCCCCCTCCGGCCAGACGGATGCAGTTGTAGGCGATGTAGGGGTTCTTCTCCAGGTCCTTCGGGTCCACGGGCGATACCAGTACGGAGTCGCCCCTCACCTGAGCCCGTCGGTTGGGAAAGGAGCGGGACGAGACCCGGTACCCAACCCAGGAGCGGCCCCTCGTCCTGCCTATGATCACAATCCTTCCAACGTACATTCTTCTCTCTCCAAAAAAGGTCCCAGGCGAGAGGGCCAGAAGGCCCCCTCCGCCCCTTCAGTCTTCTAGAAGTCCGAACTTCTCGGCGTTGGCGTCGGCCATCGCCTGGAGCTGGGCTATCACCTCGGCTCCGCCCTCAACCTTGAAGAGGTGTTTGTACCTCCCCTGGGTCTTGAGGTAATCCTCGACCGGCCTCTTTCTCCGGACCTTCTTGACCCCCACCAGGACGCCGTCGACGTACTCGATCAAAGGCAACAGACACGTCTCGACGACCAGCCTCGCCTGCTCGATGGTGTCCCCGGCCTCGAAGCTCCAGCCGGTGATGCAGGGTGCGTTGATCTGGATGTAGGCGGGCCCGTCGGCCTCTAACGATCTCTTCACCTTCCGCCGAAGATCGGCAGGGTAGGCGATCGATGCCGTGGCCACGTAGGGGGCCCGGTGGGCGACGGCTATGGCGGGCATGTCCTTTTTGGGCCGCGGGTTTCCGAGGCTGAGCTTTCCCGTCGGCGTCGTGGTGGTCTTGGCGCAGAAGGGGGTCGACCCGCTCCTCTGGACCCCGGTGTTCATGTAGGCCTCGTTGTCGTAGCAGATGTAGGTGATCCGGTGGCCCCGGTCGAACATCCCCGAGATGGCCCCCATCCCGATGTCGAAGGTGGCCCCGTCCCCTCCGATGGCCAGGACGTTTATGTCGGTCTTTCCGAACCTCTTGAGGGCGATCTCCACCCCTGAGGCGACGGCCGCGGCGTTCTCGAAGAGGGAGTGGATCCAGGGGACCCTCCAGGAGCTCTCCGGGAAGGGGGTCGAGGTGACCTCAAGACACCCCGTGGGCGAGGCGACTATGGTGTTGGGCCCCGCGGCGTCCAGGATCAGCTTTATCGCCGTGGGCATTCCACATCCTGCGCAGGCCCTGTGGCCGGGTGCAAACAAACTCTCTTGCATGATAATCCTCCTAGAGACACTCTGGCTTGACGTCGAAGATCTCAAACTCCGACTCGATCCCGGCGTCCGACACCCTCGACGCCTGCTCGACGATCGCTCTTATCTGCTTGACCCCGATATCCCGTCCGCCAAGGCCCACCGCAAATCCGATGATCGGCGTCCGGATGGAGCTGTTGTAGAAGGCCCCCTTCAGGTCGGTGAGGAGGGCGCTCTCGTATCCCATGGAAACGTCCTTCTCGATTGATGCGATGACGTTTGCGTCCTTCAGCGCCCTCTTCAGTTCCTCGCCGGGGAAGGGCCGGTAGCTTCTGATCTTGACCAGGCCGACCTTTACGCCCTCCTTCCTCAGCTCGTCGATCGCCTCCTTGACCGTCCCCACGATCGAGCCCATGGTGACCAGGGCAATCTCAGCGTCGTCCATGGCGTAGGTGTCTATGAGGCCGCCGTAACCCCGGCCGAAGACCTCCTCAAACTCCCGGGAGACCTCGGTGATCTTCTTTCTCGCCCTCTCCATCGCCTGATACTGGAGATACTTGAACTCGGTGAACCAGCTGGGGTCGGCGAAGGCCCCAAAGGTCTTGGGGTTCTCCGGGTCCAGGACGTACTCCGGCTCGAAGGGCGGCAGAAACTCCCTGACCATCTCCTCGTCCAGAAAGTCCACCGGCTCGTAGACGTGGGTGAGGATGAACCCGTCCATGCAGGCCATGGAGGGGGTGAGGATCTCGGGATCCTCCGAGATCTTGAAGAGCATGGGCGTGAGGTCGATCGCCTCCTGGACGTTCTCGGCGAAGATCTGAATCCAGCCGGCGTCCCTGGTGCCCAGGGAGTCCTGCTGGTCGTTCCAGATGCTGAGGGGGGCGCTGAGGGACCTGTTCACCGTCGTCATGACGATGGGAAGCCTCATCCCCGATACGTTGTAGAGAACCTCGAACATCAGGGCGAGGCCCTGGGAAGTCGTCGAGGTATAGGTCCTCGCCCCCACAGCGCTCGCCCCGACGAGGGAGGAGATGGATGAGAACTCCGAGTCGACGTTGATGTACTCGCAGTCGAGCTTCCCGTCGGCCACGAACTCTGAGAGGTGCTCAACTATGTGGGTCTGGGGCGTGATCGGATAGACCGATACAACGTCGGGAGAGCAGCACCGCACGGCGTCGGCTATGGCATAGGATCCTTCCACCACTTTCCTCATCTACTTCTCCTCCAGGACCATGGTGATCGCTCCCCGCGGGCACTCGTGGGCGCAGACGCTGCATCCCTTGCAATAGTCCAGATCCGGGACGAAGTTCCCCTCGATCTGGTGAATGCAGCTCTCGGGACAGTAGATCTCGCAGAGGCTGCACTTGATGCACTTGTCGTGATCGAAGACGGGCACGAAGGTTCTCCAGGCACCGGTCTTGGTGATCTCGGTGCTGCCCGGCTCCACCACCATCTTTACTTCGCATTTGCTCATCGGCTAACCCCCTCGTAAGCGGTCTTTATGGCGTTCAGGTTCTTCTCTCCCAGGGCGCCGGAAAACCTGCCCAAGATGGCCTCATTTACGCTCTCCAGGCTCACCTCTCCTGTAGCACCGCAGAAGGCGCCGAGCATGGTGGTGTTGACGATGGGCCTTCCCAGCTTCTCGAGGGCGATCTTGGTGGCGTCGATGGTGACGATCTCCGCCTTCGTCTTCAGCTTCAGGTCTTTGGCATCCCTATCGGTATTGATTATTATCTTACCCTCCGGCTTGAGGCCGCTCGCCACGTCGACGACGTCGAGCAGGGTGACGTCCTGAACTATGACGTAATCTGGCTCGTATATCTGGCTCCTGATCCGGATCGGCTGGTCTGCAATCCGGGCAAAAGCCATGACTGGAGCGCCTCTCCGCTCCACACCAAAGGCAGGGAAGGCCTGGGAGTACTTCTTATCTTCAAAAGCCGCAATAGCTATCAACTCAGCAGCAGTAACAGCTCCCTGGCCACCCCGGCCGTGAAATCGAATCTCCTTCAACCGGCTGACCTCCTCATCGGCGTGAGGCCCCTACAGGATATAGCCTTTTCGGAGATGGTGGCATCGGCGGTGCATCACCACATTTTTATATCGGACGCACGCCTAAGGCAAAGAGTTTCGCATGAAGGACGACGCTGAAGAGGATAAGGGCAGGGAAGAGGCCAATAGCCAGAGCGAGCTGATCTTCGCGGTCAAGGCGGCCCAGCAGAGCCTCCCCGAGGGCGTGAGCCCTCAGATGGGGGAGATCCTCGCCTTCATCGAGGGGATGGCACCCTTCCTGAAGAAGGATACCCTGATCCAGATTAAGTGCTCCAGCTGCGACAACTACGCTCCCTCCTTCTTCTCCGGGGAGGACGAGTTAGGCGTCGTAGAGCCGCGGGCCTACTGTCACGCCAAAAAGCAGCCTCTCCACCACCTCAACCTCTTCACCATAGCCAAGTGCCCGGAGCATTCGAAAGATGCCCAGAAGAGGCTTTTGGAGCTGGCGGAGTCGTTGGTGGTGGAGGACCTCCGGCCGGCCCTCGCCGACAAGAAGCTCTACGATCGAAACGCCTTCGCCAGCTACGATATCGACTACAGGATAATCCCGGAGAGGAGCATGGCCTGCATAGAGTTCGGCCATGATGACGACGGCGACTTCGTGGAGAGCGGGATCAAGATCTGCATATTGAGAAGGCTGGACCCCGGCTTCGGCGAGGACGCCGCCAAGATCAAGGCGGCGCACAAGTACGGCCGACCCGTCATGGTGGTGATCGCCGCCCGCCAGATAAGGCGGCAGATGGGGATCGACGAGGTTCTCGAGGGCATAGCCGAGAAGAGAGAGATGGATATAGTCTATCTCTGATCTCGCTTTTGGCTCCGATCACAAGTACTAAATAACGAATTGAAGGATGTTTATTGCAATGGTAGATTGTATAGTGCCCGATACCAGTGTGGTGATCGATGGCAGAGTTTCAGCCAAGGTCGCCTCCGGCGAGTATCGTGGCAAACGAGTTGTAGTTCCCGAAGCGGTGGTGGCGGAGCTGGAGGCCCAGGCCAACCACGGCCGCGAGACGGGGATCAAAGGGCTTGAAGAGCTGAGACGCCTCTCGGGACTGGCAAAGTCCGGCGAGATCGAGCTGGAATACGTGGGTGTGAGACCAGATCTGGACCAGATAAAGCTCGCGGGAGGCGGCGAGATCGACGCCATGATCAGGGACGTGGCCCTGGACATCGGGGCCTTCTTCCTCACCAGCGACTCGATACAGTCCAGAGTGGCCGAGGCGATGGGCATTGAGGTCGAGTACGTCCGACCCCAGAGAGACCAGATCAAACCGATCAGCCTGGAGAAGTACTTCACCCCCGACACCCTCTCCGTTCACCTCAAGGAGAGCGCCCTTCCCATGGCCAAGAGGGGGAAGGTCGGGGAGTTCAGCCTGACCAAGATCGGCAGCAGAAACCTGAGCGAGAGGGACCTCCGCGAGATGGTGAGGGAGATCTTCGAGAGGGTCAAGTCCGACCCGAACGCCCACATCGAGATGGAAAAGATCGGGGCGGCTGTGGTCCAGCTCGGTCCCATGAGGATCGCCATCGCTCGGCCCCCCTTCTCCGACGGCCTCGAGATCACGGCGGTCAGGCCCGTCGCCAAAGTCGACCTCGAGGACTATAGGCACAGCGACGAGCTGAAGGCGAGGCTGAAAGAGGCCCATCGGGGGATAATGATCGCAGGCCCTCCGGGATCGGGGAAGTCCACCTTCGCAGCAGGGATCGCAAAGTACCTGCAGAATTGCGACTACGTCGTCAAGACCCTGGAGGCTCCAAGAGACCTCCAGGTCCCGCCGGAGATCACCCAGTACGGCCCCCTGGAGGGGAGCATGGAGGCCTCGGCCGACATACTCCTTCTGGTGAGGCCCGACTACACCATCTACGATGAGGTCAGAAAGACGAACGACTTCCAGGTCTTCGCCGACCTGAGGATGGCTGGGGTCGGGATGATCGGGGTGGTCCACGCCAATAAGCCCATCGACGCCCTGCAGAGGCTGATCGGAAGGGTGGACCTGGGGATGATTCCCCAGGTGATCGACACCATCGTATTCATCGAGAAAGGAGAGGTCTCAAAAGTCATGGATGTGGAGTTCATGGTCAAGGTGCCGTCGGGGATGACCGAGGCAGACCTGTCCCGACCCGTCATCGTCGTCAAGGACTTCGAGACCGGAAAGGCCGAGTACGAGCTCTACACCTACGGCGAGGAGATCGTAATCATGCCCATCTCCCCGGAGGGAAAGAAGCCCGCCTCCTGGGATCTCGCCTCCCGCCAGGTCGAAAAGGAGATGGCAAGCCATCTGAAGGGCCCCTTCGAGGTGGAGATGATCAGCGACTCCTCGGCGGTGGTGAAGGTCCAGGAGAACGAGGCGGCGAGGATCATAGGAAAGTCGGGAAAGAGGATCGAGCAGATCGAGAAGGCTCTTGGCATCCACATAGACATCCAGACCTTCGACGAACGGGAAGAGGCTCTCAGCCCCCACATCGAGGACACCGGCCGCCACCTGGCGATCTGGGTCGGCGGAAAGCCCGGCGAGAGGGTGGAGATCTTCGTCGGAAAGGAGCCGATATTCACCGCCACCGTAGGCCGGAGGGGCGACATCAGGATGGTGAAGTCCTCAGACCTTGCCAAACAGATCATGCTTAGGCTGAAGCACGGCGAGAAGCTGGAGGCCCGGAAGGTCCGGGACTGAAGGCCTCATCGTACTCTTCCTTTTTCATCACTTTTTTCTTCAGATCCCCAGGGTCAGCCTGAGGGTATTTCTCAGCGCCGGGGCGAGGCCCAGGGTGAGGAGGGCGAGCTTGGTCAGGTTCTTGAGGGTGGGGTCATCCCGGAGGGCGTCGTCGATCAGGGCCAGGATGGGGACCAGGATCAGAAGCTTGAGGGGGTACATCACCAGGGCCGTCCCGGCGAGCTCGATCAGGAAGGTGGGGAGGACGTGCTTCTCGGTGTAGCCGAACCAGTCCACCCCCACGAAGGTGGAGCTGGCGTCCAGCAGGTGAGCGTAGAGGATCAGAAGGTTGAGCCGATCCGATAGGAACCGGAGCTTCAGCCGGGAAGCGGCCGCCACCGCCGCCAGAGTCGCGGCCGATCCGAGGGAGAATATCGCCACCGGAGCAGAGAGGCTCTCGGTCCCCTGGGTGGAGAGGACGAGGAGGTTGGCCCCTGTCCAGAGGAGGCCGACGAGGGCGTAGCCCGAAAGGTACCTCTCCTTCAGAGCCCCTCGGCAGAGTATCAGGCTGGCCAAGGTCACGGCGGCGACCAGGAAGTATATGAAAGGGGTTATCAGCAGGTACTTTGCGGGAGCTGCCACCAGATCTGCATCCTCCACGACCCGCAGGCTCGCCCCCGCCAGGATGTAGGGCACAGTGCAGAAGACGAGCCTCTCGTCGAGCCTGACCTCGAGCCTCCGAAAGAGCCCGATGATCAACAGAAGCATACCGCCCAGGATCAGGGCCCAGGTGACGGTGTTCACCGGGTTGTAGCCCGAATCGCTGATGATGGGGTCTATGTAGTATTCGTATATCCAGGGGTGCAAAGGGCCCAGCTCCTCTCGGCCTTCTTCGGTGGCGGATTGGCTGAAGGTGGTGGCGCATGGTATGTATATTTAAGGATTCTCTGCCCTCGATATCGTCCCAGAATAATTTGGGGGAGAAGTACGGGGGGTGGATAGAAAGGGGTGGATGGGATGAAAGAGGTAGAACGATCACGTCTGCTGCCAGCACTTCTTCCTATCTGGGGTCACAAAGGCGCGGAAGATTTATATAGTGATGGCGGTGAAGGGAGTTCGTCCGTTTTCTGATTTTAATTCGAGGTATTTAGATGGTCGAGGTGTTCAAAG
>NZ_JBNGCU010000016.1:20638-26163 GCF_049974945.1 Methanocrinis sp.
TTCGTCCGTTTTCTGATTTTAATTCGAGGTATTTAGATGGTCGAGGTGTTCAAAGGCACAACTACGGTGGGAATCGTCTGCAAAGATGGTGTCGTGCTCGCATCAGAGAGCCGGGCCACCATGGGCAACTTCATCGCCAGCACCACTGCACAGAAGATATACAAGATCTCCGACCGCATCGGCTTGACCACTGCGGGAGTGGTGGGCGACGCCCAGTCCCTCGTCAGGATGATCCAGGTGGAGGCCAGGCTCTACAACATGCAGAGGGGCGAGCCGATGACCGTCAAGGCGACAGGTTCCCTTTTATCCAACGTCCTCGCTTCGAGGAGGTACTTTCCCTTCATGGTGCAGCTCCTTTTAGGCGGCGTGGACAAGAAGGGCCCGCAGCTCTTCTCCCTGGACGCCCTGGGCGGCCAGATCGAGGAGCAGAAGATCGTGGCCACTGGATCCGGCTCCCCAACCGCATACGGAGTCCTTGAGGCTCTCTACGATCCCGAGATGGAGATCGAAGAGGGCTCGAAGCTCGCCGTAAGGGCCATCCACAACGCCATGAAGAGAGATTCGGCCTCTGGCGACGTCATACAGTTGGTCAAGATTACCGGCGACGGGTATGAGGTGGTAGATGAATCTGTTGTGGAAAATATCCGGCAGGCTCTCTAAGTAAAAATAAACTTTTTTTGGATGTGTTTCATTGTCTGTTGAGGAAGTACTCCTTGAGCTTAAGCGGAGAGTGCAGAGCAAGCTGCCTCCGAACATAAACGTCACCGGCATCGAATTCGAGGGCCCTGAGCTGGTAATATACACCGACGACCCAAGAAGGCTGGCAGACGATGGCGAGATCATCCGCTCCCTTGCAAAAGATTTGAGAAAGAGAGTGGTGGTCAGGCCAGACCTGAAGGTCCTGGCCGACCCCGAGGGCGCGGTGAAGAAAATTCAGCAGGTGGTCCCCTCCGAGGCGGGGCTCACCGACTACTACTTCGACGGCGAGACTGGAGAGGTGGTGATCGAGGCCGAGAAGCCGGGGCTCGTGATCGGACGACACGGGGCCACCCTGCGAGAGATCACAAAGTTGATCGGCTGGACCCCGAAGGTGGTGAGGACGCCGCCGGTGCGGTCATCCACCATCGCCAACACCAAAGAGTACCTCCGGTCTGTCCAGTCCGAGAGAAAGGAGATCCTGAAGACGATCGGAAGGAGGATCCACAGAGACGTCGCCTCAAAGGACCAGTGGGTGAGGATAACCACCCTCGGTGGGTGCCGAGAGGTCGGAAGAAGCTGCATGCTCCTCTCGACCCCCGAATCGAAGATCATCGTCGACTGCGGCGTCAACGTCGGATCCGACGACAGCGCGACGCCCTACCTCTACGTCCCCGAGGCGTACCCCTTAAACCAGATCGACGCCGTGGTCCTCACCCACGCCCACCTGGACCACGCCGGCCTCGTTCCGATGCTCTACAAGTACGGGTACGAGGGGCCGATATACTGCACCCAGCCCACAAGAGATCTCTTCGTCCTCCTCCAGCTCGACTACATCGATGTGGCGGCACGGGAGGGGAAGAGGATCCCCTACGAGTCCGCCATGATCAGGGAGGCCCTGAAGCACACCATCACCCTGAACTACGGCGACGTGACCGACATAGCCCCCGACACCAAGCTCACCATGCACAACGCGGGCCACATCCTGGGCTCAGCCATCTGCCACTTCCACGTGGGAGACGGCCTATACAACGTCGCCTTCACCGGGGACTTCAAGTTCGAGAAGACGAGGCTCTTCGACCCTGCGGTCCACTCCTTCCCCCGGCTTGAGACCCTGGTGATGGAGGCGACCTACGGCGGGTCGGGCAGCACCCAGCCCTCCCGGAAGGAGGCCGAGAACAGGCTTCTCAAGGTGGTCCGGGATACCATAAAGCGCGGCGGAAAGGTGATCATCCCGGCCTTCGCCGTGGGGAGGAGCCAGGAGGTGATGATCGCTCTCGAGGAGGCGATCAGGAAGAAGAACCTCGCCGAGATCAGCGTCTACCTCGACGGCATGATCTACGAGGCGACGGCCATCCACACCACCTACCCAGAGTACCTGAACAACGAGCTCCGGGACCTGATCTTCCATAAGGGGATCAACCCCTTCCTCTCGGACTGCTTCGTCCAGGTGGAGAGCGCAAGCCAGCGGACGAGCATCATGGAGGGCGACCCCTGCGTCGTCCTGGCGACGAGCGGGATGCTGAACGGCGGCCCGATAATGGAGTACCTGAAGGGGCTGGGGCCTGATGAGAAGAACACCCTGGTGATAGTGGGCTACCAGGCCGAGGGGACCCTCGGCCGCAGGATCCAGAAGGGCTGGAACGAGGTCCCCCTCTCCTCTGGGGGGAGGACCCAGACCGTCAAGATCAACCTGGATGTGGTCACCGTCGACGGCTTCTCTGGTCACTCTGACCGAAACCAGCTGATGGACTATGTGAGAAGGGTCTACCCCAAGCCCTCGAGGGTGATCACAAACCACGGCGACGAGAGCAACTGTCTCGACCTCGCGAGCTCCATCTACAAGAAGCACAGGATACCGACGATGGCGCCCATGAACCTGGAGACGGTAAGGCTGATCTGATCGGGCGGAGAAGGGCGAGCCCGAAGATCTTCTTCCAGGGGGCGAGAAAAGGCGGCAATTCGATCTCCGCCGCCTTTTGGGCTCGACCGCGATATGCCTAAGATCGGCTCCCCTCTGCCTCGAAGGCGGCGATGGATTCTTCAAAAGATTTATCAAATTTGAGCGCCAATTGGCGGACGAGGTTTTGTGCGATGGGAAAGAGAACTCGGATCATCAACGATCCCTCCGATCTTGTTCCTCTGCTCCTGGCTTTCGGTTCAGAAGTTCATAAAAGGGTATTTGAAGAGCTCTGCTGTGATTGGCGTACAGAAGCGGAGCTTTCAGAGCTTATCGGCGACGAAAGAGGGGTTCATAGGAGCCTCGATCTTCTGAAGAAGAGCGGATTGGCGGAGACCAAGTGGAAGACGCCAAAACCTGGCGAAACCCCGAAGAAGGAGTATCATTCCAGCTATTCCCGGATTCAGGCCAACTTCGTCTGTTCCCTGGAGGATCTGAGCGAGCTGATATATCTCACCTCGATGTCGGATGATGAGCTCCGAGAGGTGACCGAGAAGATCGAGGAGGTCGTCGCCAAGGGCAACACCTCCCTCGCCAACCTCTCTCGAGAACTGGACCTCAGCCAGGCCTTCATAAGAGGGGCTTCCAAACGGGCGGAGAGACTCTCTGTCAGGGGTCAGCGGATCGAGCTCTACAGGGAAGAGGGTTAGAAGATGGTCGACGTTTTACAGAGCAAGAGGGACAGCTCGAGATTTCAGATCTTGGTGGAGATCGCCGCAAACCAGCCGAACATCCGGCAGAAGGAGGTGGCCGAGAGGCTCGGCGTCACCCCCCAGGCGATCTCCGAGTATATCAAGGACCTGGTGGCCGACGGGCTCGTTATATCCGACGGCAGGATGAGGTACCGGATCACAAAAGAGGGCGTGGAATGGCTTCTCGAGAGTGCCGCCGATCTGAAACGGTACGCTCGGTACGTGATGGAGGAGATCATAAGTCACGTCTCGGTCTGGGGCGCCATAGCCGACGAGGAGCTGGAGGAGGGGGAGACGGTATCTCTGGAGATGAGGGACGGACTCCTCTATGCGGGCCAGAAAGGCGGTGAGGGCGCGACCGGGGTGACCATCTCCGATGCCCGGGCCGGGGAGGACGTGGGCGTATCGAACCTCAAGGGGCTGATCAGCCTAAAAGAGGGGACGATCACCGTCGGCAAGGTTCCGAGGGTCCAGATGGGCGGGTCTCGGAACGTCGACCTCGGGGTCCTCACCAGGATCATCGCCAACGGGAAGATGGTGGGGGCTTTGGGCATAGAGTCTCTCGTCGCCCTGAGAAAGGTGGGCAGGGAGCCGGACGTCTTCTTCGGGGCGAAGGAGTCGGCGGTGGAGTCGGCCTTTCACGGTGTATCCTCGGTGATCATCTGCGTCGACGAGCAGGTCCCAAACCTCATGGGAAGGCTGGAGGCCGAGGGGCTGAAGTACGATCTCGTCGACCTCACGTCGAACTGATCGTGTCTCGATGTCGATCGCGGTTCTGGCCAGGGCTGAGAAGGGGAGGGTTCTGATCCTCCCCCTCCGGGGGGCTGAGACCCTATTCGAAGGATACCTCCGCCTCCAGGAGACGCCCAAAGGTCCGAGGCCCAGGAAGTTTCTTGTAAATAAGGACGGGGACGAGAGGTACCTCCCGCCGGACGATCTGGTCAGGCTTCTGCGAAAGGCCAGCTCGATCTACATCGCCCCGGGCCACCCCTCCGTCGAGGGGCAGCTCGTCGAGTTTCTCGAGGCCTTTCAGCTCCCTTTTCGGAAGGTCTCAATCTGCCAGCTCTGCCTCTCGGAGAAGAAGAAGTTCACTCCCCTGGACAGGAGGGCGGTCAAGTACAAGGGCGGCCTGATCTGCGAGCGGTGCGCCGCCGAGGAGCTCCGGAGGGAGGCCGACTTCAGACACCTGGGCCGGGCGGCGAAGCTCCATCTGGGGAGGCTTCTTCTCAAGAGAAGAAATCTCGACGACGTCCTCGCCCTCCTGGCCCTGGATAGGCTCGACTCGGATCTGACCAAGTTCGACGAGATCCCCGCCCAGGGGGACGAGGATCTCATGCCCGTCGAGGCCCTCGACCTCCCAGCAGAGCTCAAGGCTTTTCTGATGAAGAGGACGAAGACCCTCCTCCCGGTCCAGGCGAAGGCTGTCCGGGGAGGTCTCTTGAAGGGGAAGAACCTCCTGGTCGTATCGGCCACAGCCACCGGCAAAAGCCTCGTCGGTGAGATGGCGGGGATCAAGAACTTCCTGGAGGGGAGGGGGAAGCTCCTCTTTCTCGTCCCCCTGGTGGCCCTGGCCAACCAGAAGTACGACCAGCTCTCCCTCTACCGGGATCTGGGGGCCAGAACGTCGATCAAGGTGGGGGTCTCCCGGATCAAGCTCGGCCGAGGTAAGAGGATGAGGCAGGATCTGAGCTCCGAGATCATCACCGGGACCTACGAGGGGATAGACCAGGTTCTACGGACTGGAAGGGAGCTGGGGAAGGTCGGAACCATCGTCATCGACGAGGTCCACATGCTGGAGGAGAAAGAGCGGGGCCATAGGCTCTCGGGCCTCATAGCGAGGCTCCGGTTCAGGTTTCCGGAGGCCCAGTTCATCTACCTCTCGGCCACCGTGGGCAATCCCGCTGCCCTGGCGGAGCAGCTCGGCTCCGACCTCGTCGACTACGCGGTGAGGCCGGTCGCCATCGAGCGCCACCTGATATTCGCCGAATTTCAGGAGAAGAGGGGGCTATTGCGACGGCTGGTCCGGGAGGCGGCTTCCAAGACCTCCTCCACAGGGTACAAAGGCCAGACGATAATCTTCACCAACTCGAGGAAGAACTGCAACAACCTCTCCGCAGCCATACCCAACTCCGCCGCCTACCACGCCGGGATGCAGTACGACCAGAGGAGGAAGGTGG
>NZ_JBNGCU010000017.1:0-6294 GCF_049974945.1 Methanocrinis sp.
ATAGATGCCCGTACCCATACAGCTCCTCAACGATATCATAGTCATCTTCCTCATCTCGATAGTCGCCATCTTCGCGGGCCACAGGCTGAGGGTTCCGGAGGTGGTGGGGTTCTTGGTGACTGGGGTGGTGGCGGGACCCCACGGCCTGCGGCTCGTCCAGGAGGTGGAGCAGATCGAGGTCCTCGCCGAGGTGGGGGTGGTCCTCCTCCTCTTTGCCATAGGGATAGAGTTCTCCTTCGAGAAGCTCCTGCGGATCAAGAGGCCCACCCTGGTGGGCGGGCCTCTTCAAGTGGCGATAACCTTCATCGCGGCGGCCTTCATCGCCGTTGAGGTCGGCCTTCCCCTCAACGAGTCGATCCTGGCCGGGTTTCTCGTCGCCCTCAGCAGCACGGCGGTGGTCCTCAAGATCCTCCAGGATCGGGACGAGGTGGACTCTCCCCACGGCGGCACCACCCTGGGGATATTGATCTTCCAGGACATCGCCGTCGTCCCCATGATGCTCTTCGTCCCCCTTCTGGCAGCGCAGGAGTCCACCAGCCTATTCATGCCGCTCCTCATGATGCTGGCCAAGGGCGTCGGGATCATCATTCTGATCATCTTGGCTGCGAAGCTGATCGTACCCGCCCTCCTCTACCAAGTCGTCCGTCTCCGGTCCAGCGAGCTCTTCCTCCTGACGGTGATACTGATCTGTCTATCCGTCGCCTGGATCTCCTACTCTGCGGGCCTCTCCTTGGCCCTGGGGGCGTTCCTCGCGGGGCTGATCATCTCCGAGTCGGAGTACAGCTACCAGGCCCTGGGGAACATCCTCCCCTTTCGGGACGTCTTCACCAGCTTCTTCTTCGTCTCCATCGGGATGCTCCTGGACGTTGGCTTCTTCGTCGAGAGGCTGGAGCTGGTGGCGGTGGCGGCCCTGGGGGTCCTGATCCTGAAGGCCGCCGTCGCCGGAGGCGTCTCCCTACTCCTCGGCTACCCCATCAGAACCGGGGTTCTGGCGGGGCTCGCCCTCGCCCAGATCGGGGAGTTCTCCTTCATCCTCTCCAAGACGGGCCTTGACTCCGGCATCCTCGGCAGAGGCGAGTACCAGATCTTCCTGGCGGTCTCGGTCCTGACCATGGCCGCGACCCCCTTCGTCATCGCCGCCTCCCCTAAGGCCGCAGACCTCCTCTATCGGCTGCCTCTTCCTAAGAAGCTGAAGGCGGGCCACCCCTTCGCCGCGATTCCGGAGAAGAGGGAGAACCACCTGGTCATCATAGGCTATGGCTTCGTCGGAAGGACCCTGGCCCGGGCCGCTCGGGTCGAAGATCTCCCCTACCTGATCCTGGAGATGAACCCGGAGAAGGTGAGATCCGAGAGGGCAGAGGGAGAGCCGATCCACTACGGGGACGCCACCCAGGAGCTGGTCCTCCGGCACGCCGACGTCGACGCGGCCAGGGTGGTGGTGGTGGCCGTCTCCGACGAGATGGCCACCCGGAGGATCGTGGAGACGGCGAGGAAGATCAACCCCAAGGTCTACATCATGGCAAGGGTCCGGTACCTGGACGAGGCGGCGGCGTGCTACGACCGCGGGGCCGACGAGGTTATCCCCGAGGAGTTTGAGACCTCGGTGGAGATATTCTCGAGGGTCCTCGGCAAGTACCTCGTCCCCAGGACCGAGATCGAGAAGATGATCGTCGATGTCAGGTCCCACGGCTACGATATGTTCAGGAACGCCGAGATCGAGCCCGGCAAGATATCAGACCTCAGGCGGTACCTCCCGAACGTCGAGGTCGTCACCGTCAAGGTCGAGGAGGAGGCTCCCGCCGTCGGCAAGACCCTGGAGGATCTGGAGCTGAGAAAGAGGCTGGGGGTGAACGTTCTGGGCATCCTGAGGGAGGCGGGGAACATCCTCAATCCCACCAGGGATACCGAGATCATTGCCGAAGACGTCCTTTTGGTCCTCGGGACCTCCGAGCAGATCGCCAGGTCCAGGCACCTCTTCAGAAACCCCGTGCGCTACCCCAGGGCTGGGGCCGGGGCCCTGAGGGATCAAGACGGCACCGTCGGCGGAGATGCTGAAAAGTCCGAGGACGCCCCCGTCACCGAAGCATCGGTGGGCGCCCCCATCTCAGAGGAAGGTTGAGACCTCGAGTTTCGGATCTCGATTCGAATCTCGGACGTCGACGAAGCCGGGTTCCACCTCTTCGCCCAAAAGTTACATATATTCATGACTACATACTGCGTTCTGTCGGGGAGATGACTTCTGGATTCCAAAATAGATTTGCTGAAGATCGACCGCTCAAAGCTCGCCTTCGATCTTCCTGGATCGGGTTCATCCCCTGTATTTGAGTCTGAGAAGAACGATGCAACGTTGAGCCGGGGGGCGTAACTTCTCTCCGGCCTCCCTCCAATTCTGCTCCCCCATTCCGGAGTTCTCTTTTCAGAGGGGCGATGGCGGGTTCAAGACTATTTCGGATGATTTTGTATATCGGTGGAGAAAGATATAAAATATAAGAGAGCCAACTAAATGCAGGAGGACTAAAAATGAAAGAAGAGGTATTCTTCGGCGAAGGGATGGTACACGTCAAAAAAGATCACCCCGACCTTTACGAGGCGATCACCGGCCTGAACGAGGCGGCGTACACGGGAAAGGTCCTGGACTACAGGACCCAGAAGCTGATCGCCGTGGGGATCGCCGCCGCCGCCTCCGACGAGAGGGCGACTAAGAAACAGATGATGAGCGCCAAAAAGGAGTTTGGGGTTTCCACCGACGAGATCGTGGACGTCTTGAGGGTCGTCCTCCTCACCTCGGGGATGCCCCCCTTCACCAAGGCGATGAAGATCCTCTACGAGCTGAAGTAGAGGGCGAATATGGGGAAGGTCGGTGATCAGCGATCTTCCCTTCATGCCACTTTCGTCTCCTTTTCTCGATCCTTCATCTCTTTCTCCAGCTTCTTGATCGCCTCCCTCAACGCAATCGCCCTCTCGAAGTCCAGGACCTCTGCGGCCGCCCTCATCTCCGCCTCCAGCTCGATGACCAGGTTCGGGATCTCGGACTTCGGTATGTGCCGGGTGTCGGTGATCTCCACAACCTTCTCCCGGATTGGCTTTTTTATCGTCTGAGGTACTATGCCGTGCTCGGTGTTGTACCTCATCTGGAGAGCGCGCCTCTCCTCAGTCTTTCTGACCGCCCCCCGGACCGAGTCGGTCATTCGGTCGGCGTAGAGGGCGACCCTGGAGTTCGCGTTCCTCGAGGCCCGGCCGATCGTCTGGATGAGGCTCTTCTCGTCCCGAAGAAACCCCTCCTTGTCCGCGTCCAGAATCCCGATGAACCCCACCTCGGGGATGTCGAGGCCCTCCCGGAGGAGGTTGATCCCCACCAAAACGTCGAACTTTCCGAGGCGGAGCTCCCGGATTATCTCGGTCCTCTCGATGGTCTGGATCTCGGAGTGGAGGTAGCGGGCCCGGATCCCCTTTTGGGCCAGAAAGTCGGTCAGCTCCTCGGCGAGCCTCTTCGTCAATGTCGTCACCAGAGCCCGGTCGCCCATCTCGACGACCCTTCGAATCTCCTCCATCACGTCCCGGACCTGCCCCTCCGCGGGTCTGACCTCGACGACCGGGTCGAGGAGGCCCGTCGGCCTGATGATCTGCTCGACGATTTGGGCGGAATGCTCCAGCTCGAAGGGGCCGGGGGTCGCAGAGACGAAGATCGTACTTCTCATGAACCGCTCGAACTCCTCGAACCGCAGCGGCCGGTTGTCGTAGGCGCTGGGAAGCCGGAAGCCGTAGTCGACGAGGCTCTTCTTCCTGGATCGGTCGCCTCGGTACATGGCCCTGAGCTGGGGTATGGTCTGATGGCTCTCGTCGACCACCAGGAGGAAGTCGGTGGGAAAGTAGTCCAGGAGGCAGTAGGGGGGCTCGCCCGGCCTGCGGCCGTCGAAGTGGCGGGAGTAATTCTCGATCCCCTTGCAGCTTCCCGTCTCCCTGATCATCTCGATGTCATAGAGGGTCCTCTGCCGGAGGCGGTGAGCTTCGATCATATCGAGCTCTGGCAGCCTCTCCTCCAGCTCCGCCAGGATCGAGTCGATGGCGCCCCTCTGCTCCTCCTCGGGGATGACGTAGTGCCTGGCGGGGTAGACGTAGAAGTACCTCATCTCCTCCCGTCGCTCGCCGGTCTGCCGGTCGATCTCGGATATCCGGTCCACCTCGTCCCCGAACAGCTCGATTCGTACAATGTTGTTGAAGTAGCCGGGGACCAGGTCGATCGTCTCCCCCTTCGCCCGGAACCTGCCGGGAGCAAGCTCCATCTCATTTCTCTCGTACTGGATGGCGACGAGCCGCTCCAGGATCTCCCGGCGAGAGATCCGGTCTCCGACCTTCAGCTCAAAGCCCATCTTCAGGAAGTTCTCCGGGTTTCCCAGGCCGTAGATGCAGGAGACGGAGGCCACCACGATCACGTCGCTTCGCGACATCAGGGAGGCGGTCGCCGCAAGCCGCATCTGCTCAATCTTGGGGTTGATGGTGGCGTCCTTCTCGATGTACTGGTCTTTGGCCGGGATGTAGGACTCGGGCTGGTAGTAGTCGTAGTAGGAGACGAAGTACTCGACCCTGTTCTCGGGGAAGAACTCGCTGAACTCGTTGTAGAGCTGGGCCGCCAGGGTCTTGTTGTGGGCGATGACCAGGGTCGGCTTTTTGACCGCGTCGATGACCTTGGCCACGGTGTAGGTCTTCCCCGAGCCGGTGACGCCGAGGAGGGTCTGAAACCTCTGCCCTGCCTCAAGGCCCGATACGAGCTTATCGATCGCCTCGGGCTGGGAGCCCTTCGGCTCGAACTCGGAGGCGAGGCGGAACTCTGGCTCTTGATCACCGTCTGGGATCTGGCTTGATTTCATCATGGGGCTGCCGGAGAAGAGGATCTTCCGAGAGGAAGTACTTTTTGCCCCGGCAGGGCCGATCGACCGTCCAGATGCCACCGCCGACGGAAACGATGGACAACCAAATCTTTTTTGCAGATCAGTGCAAGAGCATCTCGCCGGAAGGAGATCCGACAAGACCTGCGTCAATACTGGCTCTGGCACTGGCGGCGCTTCTTATCGCGGGCTCGGTCCAGGGTCGTCCAGGAGAGCGAAATTTTGGCCACGATCGAGCGAGGGGATCGGGCCCGGGCCAGGCCAGCAGCCGACGGCTCGAATCTCCGTGGCAGTTAAATAGGTTTTAAAAATATGTCTCTAACTTAATTGTGAATAAAAATAAGTGTGGATGGTCATCTGGTCGCCAGGGCCGAACGCGGGACAGGGCTCCGATCCTCGGTCAGAGACGGGTCATCCCGACGGCATTATGATGCGCCTCCGAGAAGAAATCCCGGCCTTATTCTATACAGAGGCCGATAACCTCGTGGATCCTTCCACCAACGGCCATCCAGATAAATCGGATGAGGGTAGCTGTACGGATAAGGGTGGGTGTAGTAATAATAAGTCCTGTAGTAGGTGGTGCCATCCAGGAACGATCGCGCGACGGGATACCATTCATCATACAACATTCGATCATCATAAAACCCCACGGCAGGATAGCCGTAAGGACCATAGTAGATGATCCGGCTCACGTCGGATGAAAGCCAGTCGGGGTTCGACCGATCCGGTCCTTCTGGCGGCGGTGTGATCAGTCCCGTTCCCGGCGGAACGTATGACGGCGGTGACGTGGTCGGTTCCGTTTCCTGCGGCGCGTACGATGGTGGCGGCGATGCGATCGCTATAGCTGCCAGAGACAGGCAGCCCAAAACCAACAGAAATTTTATCATCTCACTAACCCCGCTTCCTCAGTTATTCCTGAAGACTTATAACGGTTGCGTCTTTTCGCTCCTGCTGCAATCACAAAAAACTGCGGCGGATAAAGCGGGCGTGATACGGATAGAAGTTATCGTATTTTGAAGTCAAGTCTTCTCCTCCCTTCAAGAGCGAAGCAGAAAGAGATCGATCTATCATATCTCGCGCATCTGTACAGATCCGACCACCTAATCTGGTCTTAGTAACTTATTTATAGTAATATAACGTTAATCACCGTTGCGCATATTCGGAGATCGTCGAGAACGATCCAGGAGATGTATAACGAAATGGCAAGATTAGGATTAGTCACCTTGGAGCTTATGTTGGCAGAGCTGAGAAGGCCGGCCTTCGCCGGAGACGTTCCCGTCAAGATGGACTCCGGATTGGCCTCGTACGAGGCGGTATACGGCGGTGGCGAAGAGTCCGGCTATGAGCATGGAGGCGGCGCAGGCCCCGACGAGGAGGACTGCGGCTGCGGTGGCGACGGTTGCGGTGA
>NZ_JBNGCU010000017.1:6394-14050 GCF_049974945.1 Methanocrinis sp.
GATGATGATGACGATGGAGACGGGGCCCGGAGCAGGACCGGAGCCGATCTCCGGTCTCGCAGACTTCGACCTCTACGAGCCCCTGAGAGCCGATCCCGTCGGAGATCGTGACAAAACCAGGGACAGATCACCAAGGCCTGACAGAAAGAGGCTTCCCTGGTCCTTCGCCCTCGGCGCGGGTACGGCCATCTGAATCTCTGTCCCTCTTTTCATCGAGCTGGCCTCTCACCCGGCCTCGCCGGGTCTCTCAGATCCTCTCATCGCCCCCATCCGCTGCTGCGCCAGGTTGCATCGCAGAAGGCCCGAGATGAACATGCCCGCGATCACCGCCTCCTCTTTTGACATCCCTTCCAGGATGCCTCTGAGCCTTTTCACGGCCTCCTCCTCGCTTTCGAGATCGGGGCCGAAGACGGCGTTCTTGGTCTCATCGCCTATCTTCATCATATCATCCTGCGGTATATCCAAAAAGCCGCAGACCATCTCTAAGACCGTCGACTCCTCATCCGGTTCGAACATGGTCTGACCTGATCGGTCCCTGCTGAAAAGGTTTGGCATCTTCCTCCGTCTATGGTCGTCTCCATCAAATTTTTGTCATCGCCAAATTTATATCGGCTCCTGCATCTCGGCTACTTCAGGTGAGAACTCTGCAGTCTTTGAACGAGCTTGGATTAGAGGTATTCGAGGAGATGCTGGACTATGCCGACGAGCTCCAGATCGGGGTGGTCGAGCTGGAGAATGGGACGGTGGTCGTCGACGCCGGGGTTGAAGCTCAGGGGGGACTTGGGGCCGGGATCTGCCTTGCCAGGCTCTGCATGGCAGACCTGGCCGACATCCAGCCAGCGCCGTTCGAGATCGACGGGATCACCATCCCCGCAGTCCAGGTGACGACGGACCACCCCGCCATCTCCTGCATGGCCTCCCAGTGCGCCATGTGGCAGATCAAGGCCGGCAGCTACTTCGGCATGGGCTCCGGCCCGGCCCGGGCCCTCGCCCGGAAGACCAAGGACCTCTACGAGGCCCTGGAGTTTGAGGAGTATTCAGACGTAGGCGTACTGTTCCTGGAGTCGGACGCCCTCCCCGACAGGGAGGCCGCCGACGAGATCGCCGAGGCCTGCGGCATCGATCCCGCCGACCTCAGGCTCGCCGTCGCCCCCACCGACTCGGTGGCTGGCCTCGTCCAGGTCTCGGCGAGGGTGGTGGAGACTGGGCTTCACAAGCTCTTCACCATGGGCTTTGACATAAGGACGATAAAGACCGGCTGGGGCCGGGCCCCCATAGCCCCGGTCGTGGGCAAGGCCACCAGGTGCATGGGCGCCTCCAACGACGCCATCATCTACGGCGGCGAGACCTACTACACCGTCGATTACGAGCCCTTCGACGAGCTCCTCGGCTACCTCAAGGCGACCCCCTCCGATACCTCCAGAGACTACGGAGCGCCCTTCTACAAGACCTTCAAGGAGTGCGGCTTCGACTTCTTCAAGGTGGACCACAACGTCTTCGCCCCCGCCAAGGTCGTCATGAACGACCTCAGGACCAGGCGGACCCTGGTGGCGGGAAGGCTCAACCTTCAGGTGCTCAAGGAGTCCTTCGGCTTTGAGGCCGCAAACCGGGAGAGCTAGAAGGCTCAGGCAGATCTGAAGGAGGGATGGCTCACCATCCCTTCTCACTCCAGGTCGCCTGAAGATATGGAGAGCATCTCAGCTGGAGAGCGGAGGGCGTTGGAAGTAGCCTGGACCCAGACCGACCGATAGTCATCGCTGTACAGGAAAAAGTCCTTTGAGGGCCTCTCAGCCGTGATCACCTCGATGATCATGGTGTGCGGGTCTGATACCTTCCTCGCAGAGACCCTGTGGTCCCCGGGCTGGATCCTCGCGGTTATCTCGGCGTCCTCTGCGGTGCACCAGCCGTCCCAGGGAAAGTCGTGGAGCTCGCAGCCGGTCACGTAATCGCCGTCTATGTAGTACTCCTGATCTGCGGCCCCTCCGAAGCGGTCCAGCTCGTCTCCGATGACCGAGAGCCGCGCCTCCTTCACTGTGCAGTCGGGGACCGCCAGGGTCAGGTCGAAGTCGCCACCGAAGGAGTACCTTATCTCGTGGTATATCCCGGCGTCATCGGCGTAATACTGGGCGGAGTTTTTGGCCTCCGACCTCTCGTACTCGGAGAGGTTTGTGCCGCTGGCCTCTATCATCTCCATCACCGTCTGAATCTCCTGGAGGAGGGCGTCTCTCGCAGCGAGGCTGAAGGGACGGAGGCTCGCTACGACGATCCGGCCGTCTTGGGAGAGGAGGGCCCAGTCTCTCGCGCATCCAGTGTCGCATCCGGAGAACCTCCAGAGGATGTGAGCATCGCCCTCCTCCACCACCTGGTGGACCGAGTTTATCGTCTCCTTCAGGGCGCTGAAGTTCAGGGCGACGTCCAGATTCGTCGACGCTCCCGACCGAGGCTCTGTGACGTCCAGGAAGAGCCCCTCGATCTTCAGGCTCTCTACAAAGCCGCTCCGCCGTCTGTAGGCGACCTCGGAGCTTGCCCCCCCAAGCTCGAAGATACCCTTCGTCCCGGAGCCTGCGGCAAAGGATGTCGACCAGGTCTCGCCGGCCGATATATCCCCTGCATCCCAGGTCAGAATCCTCTCCTCCGGCCCGGTCCTCTGGGAGGAGGGGGGGACCGAGTAGCCGCCAGAGGTCACCTCTTTGGGGAGGGCGTAGCTGATGGTAACGTCCCTTCCGACGACGTTTATCACCTCCTCCCCGATCGCCTCGTAGACCGACTCCAGGGCCGAGCCGTTGCAGGCTTCGTAGTACCTCCCCCCGGTCGTCTCGGCCATCTCCTTCAGGCCCCTCTCTGCGGGAGAGCCGGAGAGCATCAGCCCTATCGAGTAGATCACTATCCCCTCGTCCCTGGCCCTGTCGGTCTGGGAGCCAGCCCTTCCGCTTCGGGTATATTCGCCGTCGCCGTCGGAGAGAAAGATCACGAACCTCGCCCGCTCGCCGCCATCGGGTCCGGTCGAGCCTGCGGCCAAAAGGTCGATCGATTCTTTGAGCCCCCGGTCCAGGTTCGTCTTCTTATCGCTGTCCACCCGCCCGATCGCCTCCATGATCCGGGCGAAGTTCTCCGTCGGGGGTATGGAAAAGTCGATCCCCTCGTCCCAGCTGACCAGCCCCGCCCTGTCTTTGGCCGGGTCCATCTTCATGACGAAGTTCCTGGCGGCATCGAGCCTCTTGTCGGTGGGGTCGTTCTCTGCCATGCTCCCCGAGCTGTCTATCGCCAGGACCACGTCCAGGGGCACCACCTTCGGCAGGCTATCGCCGGTCACCGTCAGGGCCACCCACCCGGCCGCGGGCTCCCTTCCCGAGCCCGTCGGCCAGACCTGGTCGGGGCAGAGACTGTGGGTGACGGTCAGGTTCGCCTCTCCGGAGCCGACGGCGAGGTAGAATATCAGCGCCGCCAGCAGGAACTGCCTTCTGATCATGGGATCGCTCCTCTCCTGACTGGAGCTACTTTCTTGCGTAAAAAGATGATCTTGAGATCGCAGACCCAGTCCAATTTGTATTTTTCCGATCCGGGTTTCAATCGCCTCCCGCCCTAGCCGCCGAATATTCGGCGCCTGACAAGAGGGCGGAGGATCGGAGAGAGGGCGGCGTTGAGGCCGATCTTAGGCGCGCCCGCCTTCAGGAACGAGGCAGATAAAAACGCTCTCGGGATCAGCCTTCCGTCGACTGCGGCCTCGGCCAGTTCAGCGCCTCCCCTCGCGAGTCCGGAGATCCCCTCAAGCTGCATGAGCCGCTCACCGGTGGGCGAAGTAGGCGACGACCTCGTCGTCCTTCACCGAGTCGATCCGGACGAAGCCGTACCTCTCGAACTGGACGACCTGGCCGAGGTCATCCCTGATCCCGACTTCGCCGATTCCGGTGTCGACGCCGTCGGGGCGCATCACCCGGACGGAGACCCCGTCGGGGGGAGCCCAGTGGATGATCCGAAGCTTCATCTTTTTCGCCTGCTGAGGGTCGGCCCCTATGATCCGTGCTTGGAGGGGGTCGATGGAGACGATCTCGATGTTGCAGAGGTCTTTGAGCCGGAGGCATCCGCCGACCTTGAGGTCTTTGAGGTCCTCGGACATGACGAGGAGCTTTGATCCCGCCGGGATCTCCCGGCGTCCCAGGTCCAGGGTCGGGTGGAAGGGGGCCTTGGCGACCTCGGGCACATCCCCAGCGATCTCGATCGCTACCGGGTCTTTGACGAAGAAGCGCCTCTTCGCCTCAGGGTCGACGATCTTCCTATTCTCGGCATAGACCGAGTCCATGCTGATGCTGATGTCCGTCTCTCCCACCCCCAGCTCGATCATGAACTTTCGGAGGGCCTCGGCCCGGATCCCGCGCCGCCTCAGGGCCCTGACCGTCGGCATCCCCGGATCGTCCCAGCCGGAGTACTCTCCTGCCTCCAGGGCTCGCCGCAGGGCGCTGGTGCTGAAGGAGCCGAACTGGTGGATCTTGATCCTCCCCCAGTGGATCGTCGTCGGGTACTCCCATCCCAGGTGGCCGTAGAGGTACCTCTGCCTCCGCTCGCTGTCCATCAGATCCTTTCCCCTGATGATGTGGGTGACCCCCAGGAGGTGATCCTCGACCGCGGACTCGAAGTCCAGGAGCGGCCAGACCCTGTACCTCTCGCCGACCCGGGGATGGTCGGCGGTCACGATCCGAAAGGCCGCCCAGTCTCGGAGGGCGGGGTCCTTGTGGACGATGTCCGTCTTCACCCTCAGAACCGCCTCTCCCGGCCCCAGGCCGCCGTTCATCATCTCACTCCAGAGGGCCAGGTTCTCCTCGACGCTCTGGTCCCGGTGGGGGCAGGGCCTCGCCGCGTCCTTAAGAGCCTTGAATGAGGCCTGGTCGCATCGGCAGACGTAGGCTCCGCCCCTCCGGATAAGCTCTCTAGCGATCTCGTAATATCGGGGGAGGCGATCGCTTGCGATCACCACCTCGTCGGGGACGGCACCCAGCCACTCGGAGTCCTCCAGGTACCAGCCGTAAGCCTCGGGCATCGGCCTCTTGTTGACGGCGTCGGTGTCGTCGAAGCGGAGGAGGAACTTGCCGCCGTACCTCTTGACGTACTCGGAGTTGATGATGATCCCGCGGGCTGACCCTATGGTGGGCGGGCCGTTGGGGTTTGGTGCAAACCTCATGACCACCCCTCCCTCGGCCCCCACAAGCCCCGTCAGGCCCTTCTCGGGCTCCTTTTTCGCGCCGATCTCTGCCAAGAGCTCCGGCGCGATCTCCGCGAGCCTCTTCTCCCACTCCTCCGGGCCGGTCTTCGCCACCTCCGAGAGGACCGAGGCGACGAGGGGCGAGACCTCCTTCGCCCTGGCCCGGAGCTCCGGGTGCTCGCCCATCAGCTTTCCCATCACCGCGCCGACCTGGGGCGCGGCCCTGTACTTCACTGCGTTCTGAAGGGCGTACTTCTCTATAATCTCCCTGATATCGTCGGCCATGCAAGACCCATCTCCTGACCGAAGAGATCTTAAAGCTTCTCCAGCCCGTCCCGGATGATCCGGGCGTGGTCGAAGGCGAGGGGCGGAAGGTTCTCTGGGTCGAAGACCTCTGCAGACCTCGCGTCCGACCCCGCGACGAGCTCGCCCCTCCCCCAGGCGAGGTAACAGATCGAGACGACGTGCCCCCGGGGGTCTCGATCCGGCCTCGAGTACACCCCCACCATCTTCAAGAGTCGGATCTCCAGGCCCGTCTCCTCCTCCGCCTCCCTTCGGACCGCCTCCTCGACCGTCTCTCCCGCCTCCACAAACCCCCCGGGAAGGGCGTAAGAGCCCTGGTAGGGAGGATTCTCTCTTCTTATCAGCACGATCCCCTCACCGAAGAGGATTAGGGCGTCGACTGCCAGCATCGGGGTCTTCATATTTACCACAACGTTTATATAGACTCACGGGCAGTGGCCTACCGAAAGGCTTATATTCGACAAATGACGTAGGTCAGAACAGCAAAAGTCGATGGACTTAGTCTCCCTCCTTTACCCTACATCCAATATCGGCTTTTGCGCTCTTCTCTTAACATCGTCCGCCCATACTCAATCTGCTGAACGAACGTTCAGCAGATCAGATATACCTGGCGAGCCTTGGAGCTGGCATGACCTTCTGCGTAGTTAAGATTGGCGGAAGTCTGATCGGGGTCTCTCGAGATATCGTGAGGCGCCTCCTTCTTCTCTCAGAGGACGGCAGCTCCTTTCTCGTAGTTCCTGGAGGCGGCCCCATGGCAGATCTGGTGAAAAAGATCTACAGGAGATACGGCATCTCGGAGGAGGCTGCTCACTGGATGGCGATATTGGCCATGGAAGAGTATGCTCACTTTCTGGCCGACGGCACGGGGGCGAGCCTGACCGACGAGATATCAAGGCCCGCCTCCGGGGTTCGGATCCTCCTCCCCTACCGTCCTCTGATGAAAGACGACCGTGGGCTTCTGCACAGCTGGGATTACACCTCCGACTCCGTCGCCGCCTTCGCGGCCGCGAGGCTTTCAGCCGACTTCGTCAAGGCGACGGACGTCGAAGGCGTGATCCTGAATGGCGGGGTTGAAGGGGAGATCGACGCAGAGTCTCTCATCGGAAGAGAGACCTGCATCGACCAGGGCGCTCTTCGGATCTTGAGGCGGTCGGGCAACGTCTGTCTCGTCCTCGACGGAAGAGACCCCGACAGGTTCATCGCGAACCTAAAGATCGGGAGAGGCGGAACCCTTATAAGAGGGCGAGATCCTGGTCGGAGCGGTCCTGACGTGAGGGAAAGTTTATACCCTGGGATCGATCAAAGCAGGTAGAGAGAGTAACATGACTGAAAAATCAGAGAGATGCATGTCATGCGGAGTAACGCTGATCGGGCCGGTTGGTGCCAGGTTTCCCTGTCCAAACTGTGGGGAGATAATTGCCAGGTGCAACAGGTGCAGAAAGCAGAGCAACCCCTATACCTGCCCCAGCTGCGGGTTTTTGGGTCCCTGAGGTGACGAGATGGGAGAAGTTGCTGCTAAGCTGAAGGTCATGCCCGTGGGCGCCGACGTCGACATGGAGAAGATGAAGGAGGCGATAAAGTCCGCCCTTCCTGAAGGGGCGAGGCTCCACGGTTTCGCTGAAGAGCCGATCGCCTTCGGCCTGAAGGCTCTGATGGTGGCCGTGATCCTGGCGGAGGGCGTCACCGGGACCGAGGGGCTGGAGGCCGCCGTCGCCGGGGTCGAGGGCGTCCAGTCGGTAGAGGTGGAAGAGGTAGGGCTTCTCTGAAGGCCTATCTTCCCGTTTCGATTGGGGCTCGTAGATCAGGGGTAGATCGCTACCTTCGCAAGGTAGAGGCCGCGGGTTCGAATCCCGCCGAGTCCATCTGTTATGCCGATAGATCCCTCTTATCTGCGTTCCAGATAGCTAATCTTCTAACGCCGGCTTCGTCTTCTTTTCGCCTCCTCGGCTGTTTGCGTCCAGCAGTACCGGGGGTATCCGTCTTCCGGGCTGAGGGCGGCCGCCCGCTCGAAGGATCTGAGGGCTTCCTGCCATCTCTTCAGCCGCAGGAAGAGAAAGCCCCGGAGCATCCAGATCTCATGGTCTAAGGGATCGATATCGATCGCCCGGTCGAGGGAGGCGATCGCCTCCATATACCGTCCCATCATCCCCAGGACG
>NZ_JBNGCU010000017.1:14150-26034 GCF_049974945.1 Methanocrinis sp.
CGCCCGGTCGAGGGAGGCGATCGCCTCCATATACCGTCCCATCATCCCCAGGACGACGGCGGACTTTTTCACCGCCGAGCTTCCGGGATCGATCCCGGCGGCCTTCCGGTAGAGCTTCAGGGCGGGGTCGAGCCTCCCCTCCTCCAGGCGGAGATCGGCCTCGGTGATCAGATCTCGAAGGTCGACCTGAGAGCGCCCCGCGCATATAGATGCGAGAAAAGATGAAAAAAGGCGGCGAAGGCCGCGGCAGATGGGATCCATCACCGAAATCAGGGCTTCAGCCGCCTGATCTCCAGGTACCTCACCTCGCCATCCAGCTGGTAGGCGAAGACCATCTGCTTTCGTACGCTGTGGGCGAGCCGGACGGCCCGAGAGACGACGGGAAGGTGAAATACGTGGTCGGCGGGAATGGAGTGGACCAGGTACTCGGAGTGGGGCACCTTCTTTGAGCCCTCCACCCTCTTGTAGACCCGGAAGTGGCTTCCGAACTTGAACCCGGTCTTGACCACTAGGTCTCGATCCCGGAGGTCCCGGTAGACCCGGCGCTTCATCTCGAAGTCGTTCTCGATGAGATTAGCCCTTTCAACGAACTCCCCGAGGCTTAGGGGCGTGCCGGACCGGTCGACGACGTCGAGGACACCCTTCTCGAGGAGGTAGGCCGACTCCACCAGGGAGAGCTGGAGCCTTCCTCCTACGGGCTTTCCGTAGAAGCCCCCTTCGTGGAGGAGCTGGGACGACTCCGGGTCCCAGAGCATGACCCTGTCCTCGAGGAGGGTGGCGGTGCTCTCCGGAGCGGCGGCCTTCATCTCGCCCGAAAGCCCCCTCTCCCTCGCCTCGTAGAAGGTGATGTCGCTCTCCTCGTCGACGACCGCGAGCATCAGCCTCTTTCTCATCTGTCTTGCGATCCTCGTCGGCTCCACCAGCTCTTTGAGGGGGACCGGGTGCCTCTCCGAGATCACCTGGACGTAGAACTCGGCGGGAGTCTTGCCGGGCCTTCCGCCCCTCGGGTAGACCCGAAAGTCGGTGACCCCAGGCTGGACGTAGTATCCCCTCTCTCGGAGGTCCTTGTAGACGACGTACCGAAACTCGAAGCCGGCCTCCATCGCCGTCGCCGTCTCGAAGAAGGACCGGAAGTCGAGGTCCTCCCCATCGAGGCGGACGCGTATCCTCTCCCGGTCCAGGAGGTAAGCCGCCTCCACCAGGGTGAGCTCCAGGCCCCCGGAGACGGGCCTTCCGAAGCTTCCCTGCTCGTAAAGCTCCTCTGCGGCCTCTTTTCCGAGATGGACCTTCCCGCCGGAGAGGTGGCCACGGATTGGATCTTCGGCCATAAGGATGGAGGATCAGGTGGAGAGCCCGTCCGGCCAGACGCCGTGGACGCAGGAGAGGGCCTGGTCTACGGTGCGGTGAACCTTCTCAGCCGGATATCCAGCGTCAAGGAGGTAGGACTCGACGTGGTTGGGGACGGCGATCGACATCTGCTCGACCATCATCGCCACCTGGAGGATGGTGTAGTCGCCGAGCTTGACGGGTATGATCGAGTCGGATACCAGAAGCTCGAAGATCTCGGGGCTGATGGGCCGCTCAAACCCGGAGAGGAAGGCCTCCAGAATCTCGCTCGTCCACTCGTGCTTTCTTCCGGCCTGGTCGACGTAGGGGACGACGACGACCTCTCTCGTCTTGGCCATGCTCTCGACGAGATCCTCGGGGGCCACATCCCCCTCGAAGACGAAGTCCAGGAAGCTGGTATGGGGCACTGTGGTCGGGATCTTGCTCGCCCTGATGCTGTAGGTGACCTCCTCGAAGACGGTCCCCGCATCGGTACCCTGGTGGCCTACGCCCTTCCCGATGGATACGGCCGAGGGCGATGCTCTCACCACGGTGTGGGGGTCGCCGTGTCTCCGATCGATGTTTCCGAGGATCATCTTGAGGCCCAGGGGCCGGGCCGCAAGGGACGCCCTGCAGATCCCGGTGGTGTTGCAGCTGGTGCACTGGACGACCTTCGGCTTCGACTTGAGGAACATCTCGTAGTTCTCAAGCCCGAAGAAGAACTCACGCTCGAAGTCGGCCTTCAAGGAGTCGGATATCTCGACGCCCTTCTCCACCAGCTCTGCCATGATCTCGTCTCTGTGGGCTCCTCCCATCAGGGAGATGGTGCAGCCGTGAGCGAGTCCCGCCTCGACGTAGGGCGTCTCCTGGCCTCCGGGGGTCCCGACCATGATGAAGTCGGATTCCTCGAAGAAGTCATTGTGGCCCCCCTGGATCGAGAACCCGGCATCCTCCCACTTTGATTTGTCCGCATCGTCGGTGACGTAGGCTTTTACGCCGCAGATCCTGACCAGCTTGCTCAGGATGCTCTTCGCCCTGCCGTGGGGCTGGCGCAAGAGGACGTTGAGGTCGCCCTCGATCCCCGCGGCCTTCTTGACAGCGTCCAGGGCGAGGATGGTTCTCTTGTTCTCCGTTCCGTCAAATCCAACGAAGCCTGCATTTGATTTCAGTATAATTCCTCCTTAGCGAGATGGAAGAAGCATCACGATATTAACTTTTCCGTTAAATCTCGGATCTATGATTCTTCGAAGGTCTCCAGGATCCAGTTCACAATCATCTCTGCGTTCTGATCTGGATTCTGCTCCTCGGCGTCGACTACTATGCCGGGGCAGATCGGCTTCTCGTAGGCGACGTTGACCCCCGGGACGTTCGCCTCCTCGCCCCCCGCCTTCTCGTATATCCCCTTCGGGGAGTAGACCGCCTTCCTGCCCCGCTCCCGCTCGATACAGGTCGAAAGGGCGGCCTTGACGTAAACCTCCTCGAAGTTGGGGATGAGCTCTCTTGCTAGATCCCGGTATCTCCGACGATTGGCGGTGGCGTCCACGATGACGTCAGTTCCCGCCTCCGAGAGTAGCTTGGCCATGTAGGCGAGGCTAGCGTAGACCACCTCCCTCTCCTGCTCGGTGTAGGTGGGCTCAGGGGTGATGACCTGCCGGATCTCGTCCAGCTCCAGAACCTTGACCTCTATCCCTCGATCTTCGAGCCTCGCCTTCACTTCTTTGGCGATGGTGGTCTTTCCGCAACCGGGAAGGCCTGTGAACCAGAGAACCCAAGACATGGGAAACGAGATGCACCGTGGCGAATAAATATCATTCCCCTGGGCGAGACGGTCCGGGTTTCAACAAGTTTACCAGGAGGGTCTCATTTCGTGATCGATATCTGCGGTTTCGCCCTCCAATCTCGGCCTCTGCCCCCGCCGGTACTTCGGAGAAAATATTCGATCGAACAAAAGATTAATATAAGTGTTCTTGATATATAGAGATGCAACGAGACATATCCTCCTCTGCATAGGGATAATGTGAGGTATAAAATATGACCAATAAAAGAAACTTCGCATTGAGAGATAAAGAAGGGAACGAGATCGGCGTTTTCACTGGAAAGCAGCCCAGACAGGCGGCTTTGAAGGCTGCAAACCGGGGATACACCGACATCAGGCTTAGGGAGCGGGGCACAAAGAAGGTTCACATCTTCGAGGGCGAGAGAAAACTGGTGACGAAGCCCTCCAACGCCCCTGACTGGATGCCCAAGGAGATCTGGAAGCCGAACGTAAAGAAGATAGGTATAGAGAAGCTGGACCAGATCTGAAGATCTCGTCCACAGATCTTTTTTCGGTGGCGCGAGCAGAATCGAGATACGGGTTCCCCGCTTCGGCCAGGAGCTTGAGGGCGGGCGCAGGCATGACAGCCCGCCCGCCACGTCTTCTGGAATCTTCTCCGCCTTTTCTGATCCTTCTATCGCGGGTCATTCGCTCATGCTGAGAAGGAGCCTGATCTCTCTTCCCTGGTAGTCTATCGTGGTCCAGAGGAGCTCGTACTCCGTTCCGGATATCTTGTAAGTTCCCCTGCCCGACCTCTCCATCTCGACCCTCTCCGCCATCGCCAATAGCTCGGGGAACGGCTGGAAGAGGGGATCGCTGAAGGTGTTTCTGCCGATCTGATCGGCGTCGGGATCGCTGATGATCGTCCCGTCGGGCATCATGGCCCAGATCTTGGCTCCGCCCTGGGGCTGATGGGGCGCGAGAATGGCGCCGAAGAGCTCCGCCGGGTTGACCAGGACGGTCACCGCCCCCACAAACCACCCCTCCTCATCGAAGATGGGGGATGCGAAGTCCATGGCGCGGACCCCCTCGACACTATCTATATAGGCGAGGCCCACGGGGCGTCGGGTGGATATCAGCTCCTCGATATGCTCCTGGTCTCCTATGCTGGTGCCCTCGACCTCCTGGTACTCTGTGGGCATGACCTCTGCGATGACGCCGTCGCCGTCGACGGTTATGCAGTCCACCACCCAGGGTCCCAAGCCCGTAAGGCCTTCGAGAATCTCCCGCGCCTTTGGCCCCACGATCCCCGTTGAGGATAGGGCGTGGCTCGCATTCAGAAGGGCCTGGTCTATCGCCGTGAGGTTTGCGCTGACGGCGTCGGTGGCGCGAACGAAGCTCCAGATCAGATCCGCATCGTTCTCGGCATAATTCGATCCCGCCTCATCGCCGAGGGCGACGGGCCCGAGGGATGTGACCAGGACTGCGGCCATGATCGCCGATCTGAGAAGTTTCTGAGCAGCTTCCGATCGCCCCCCTCTCCCTCTAGTCTCTCTCGATATCTTCATAGGATCACCATCGTCTCTGATGAAACTATGGCCTATCATCCTCTCGGGGACTTATCCTTTGCCGCCGAAGAGAGCGCCAGGGGCCGAGATCTCGAAGAGAAGTGGCAGAGGCGGAGCGAACAAAAATAGATGGCTGCCTGAATATGCTGAGAAAAATAAAAAATGGGGAAAAAAGAGCTTCAGCCGAAGAGGGCACCGAGCCCCTCAATACCGCTCTCTTCGGCCTCTTCCTTCTCCTCTTCGGTCTCCTCTTCTGCAGGGGCCTCGGCAGCGCTTGCGGGAGCTGCCGCGGCCGGCGCTGCTGCGACGGCCACGCTGGGGGCCTTGGAGAGGACGTCCTCAATGTCGACGCCCTCGAGGGCGGAGACGAGGGCCTTTATCCTGACCTCGTCGGGGGTGGCGCCTGCGGCGCTGAGTATGGTCTTTATGCCCTCCTCGGACACCTCTTTACCTGAGCTGTGAAGCAGTAATGCTGCATATACGTATTCCATCTTAATCCACCTCTTGATCTCGATCAACCGAACAGGGCAGACAGTCCGCCGAGTCCGGCCTCTTCATCCTCTTCCTTCTCTTCCTCGGCCTCTTCGGCCTTCTCTTCGACCTTCTCTGCCGGGGCTTCAGAGGCTGGAGCCTCCCCCGGGACGCCCTCAACCAGGTTGGTCAGCGCGGACGCGTCCGCCGCCGCCCTCGCAAGGAGCGCCTCCATCATGCTGGGAACGGGGATCGCCCCCTCCAGGACCAGGTTTCTGGCCCTCGATGCTGCCCTCTGGAGAAGGGGTCCGATTGTGGTCGGGGTGGCGTAGCCTATCTCCAGGGCGAGGCCCAGGGCCTGCGCAGAGGCTGTGCCCATCTGAGATAGGATCCCCTCGACGTCGATGGTGAGGTCTTCTGGCCTGAAGACGAGGCCGTCCTCGTAAACGGCCATGAGCTCCAGCCCCACCCTCCTCGGGAAGATCTCCATCGTCGCCAGAACCTCGGCCAGCTGGGCTGATACGGTCTCGCCCTCCTCGGCCACCACCCTCGTCTCGTTGATGACCACTTTGCCGCTCTTTATGGCGGCGGGAATTCCAGCGCTCTGGAGCTTGCCCACCATGGGACCTGGGGAGAAGGGGGTCTCACCCTTCTCGATAACGATATCGGTGGGAGCCTTCCCGCCGGCCTTGATCGGCATCGGCTGCTTTTTCGCCTCCAGCATCTTGTAGAGCTTGAAGGGGTTAACGTCGGTGAATATGAAGGCTGTCTGGGCTTCAATCTCGTCTGCGAGAGGCGAGAGATCGTCGGAACATTTCTCTATCGCCCGGCGGGCGATGTTGTTTCGGACCATCTTGATGGTGGCCACGTCCCGCAGTTCAGCCCGCAGATCCTGGAGCTGCTTTGCGGGGATCTCGGTCAAGCCCACCAGCCCGACGATGGGCGATTCGCCTATCCTCTCGACCAGATCCTCTACCTCTCTGATCTTCCACTCTGGGACGTGCTCTGTATGGCGTACCTGGACGGACATCTCACATCACCTTCACTGCTGGACCCATGGTGGTCTTCACGTAGACGGACTTCAGGTTCTGTTTGCCGTCTTTGAGGGTCTGCTCGAGCTTGGTCGTGACGGCCTCTACGTTCTCTGTGATCTCTTGGACATCCATATCCTTGGAGCCAACAGCCAGGTGGAAGGTGAGCCGATCACGAGACCTGACCCTCACCAGGTTCCTTTGCCTGTTGATTATGGGCGCGATGTCCACGTTCGGGGGCAGAGGCAGAGGCATCTTCCCCCTCTTTCCCAGGATGGGCCCGAGCTTCTTGCCGATCGTCGGCATGAAGCTAGTCTCGGCGATGAAGTAGGTGTACTCGTCGGCGATCTTCCTTGCCCGCTTCTTATCGTCGCCCAGCTCATTGAGCTCGTCTGAAGAGATCACCAGGTCCGCGCCTGCACGTTGGGCCAGAAGGGCCGTCTCGCCGCTGGCGAATACCGCGATCTTTGCAGATCTGCCGCGACTGTGGGGGAGAATCACCTCTTCGTCCACCCTGTTGGCCGGCTGGCTCATATCGATATTTTGCAGGTTGATCGCCAGGTCGACTCTCTCGTTGAACCTCCTCTCGGGGGCCTCGGAGATCGCCTTTCTGACGGCGTTCTCTATAGTCTTGTTCATCTCAATCCTCCGTAGTCCTCGACTTATTGTCTACTACGGCATCTCAAAAAGAGAGTCCAAATCCCGTCTGCAATCCTCTATAATAACTTTTCGTCTATGCGAGGAGTTCATCGAATCTCCCCTCGTCTACCGCCGATTGGGCCTCTTTTCGGGGCATACCCTCTACGGTGATCCCCATAGTCCCACAGGTACCTATGACCTCTTTGGCGGCGCTCTTCAGGGAGACGGAGAGGAGGTTCTTCCTTTTTACCCCTGCGACCTTGATCACCTGATCCATGGTCAGATCTCCAACCATCTCCAGGGCGTTGCCGGATCCCTTCTCCAGCCCCACCTCTTTGAGGATCAGCGCCGAGGTGGGGGGAGTCCCCACATCTATCTGGTACTCGGTCCTGCTCTTCACCGTAACCTTTACAGGAACCTGCATCCCGTTCAGGTCTGCAGTCGCCTCGTTGATATTCTTTACAACATCTGCAACGTTAACACCTAATGGTCCTAGTGCGGGGCCCAGCGGGGGTCCTGCGCTGGCCTTTCCACCGGGTACCAACACTTCAACAACATTGGCCAAGAAATTCACCTCTGAATCTCGTCTTTGCTGAGCACGCGCACGTGGTCACCCCTCACAGTTATGGGGATGGGGACCATCGCCTCGAAGAGCTCTACTGTGATCTCCTCCTTGGCGACGTCTACCCTCTTGACCCTGGCCATCTCGCCCTTGAAAGGTCCCGAGATCAGCTCCACTATGGCACCCTCGTTGATGCCCACCACCGCGGGCTTTGGCGTCAGAAAATGCTCGACCTCGCCGAAGCTGGAGGCACCCTTTATCACCGAACGGGCGTGGGGCACCCCCTGTATCGCCTCCTCGACGATCTCTGGAGCCTTCGCCTCTAGGAGGACGTAGCCCTTCAGGACGTCGGGCACCAGGAGCGCGGTTATGTCGTACTTCTCCTTGCGTGCCAGCTGTGCGATGAGGTTCGCCACGGAGCGTTCCTGGTTTGCGGTGGTCTTCACTACATATATGCTGGTCTCGGCCATTCTGACGGAAGACAGTCGAACCGAATATAAATAGGTTTTCAGCCAGAGCTGATATCTCGTTATCGAATTGGGAGATATCGATCGCCTTTCGATCCCCCGGTTGAATGAGACCGCAGCTGGAGACCCTCTTCGAAGATCTTCATTTTGGGATGGTCGTCGGCTGCCCTCTATGGCCCGAAACGTTCATATAGAAGTTTAAACACCTCGCAAGCCATCAGATCAACAGAAATCAGATCGACAGGAGGATGAAAAAGATGGCAGGATTGGGGGGAACCCCTGTACTCATACTCAGAGAGGGAAGTCAGAGGACCGCTGGCCGCGAGGCCCAGAAGTCGAACATCATGGCAGCGAAAGCTGTTGCAACCGCCGTCAGGACCACGCTCGGTCCCAAGGGCATGGACAAGATGCTCGTCGACACCCTGGGCGATGTGGTCATAACCAACGACGGCGTCACCATCCTCAAGGAGATGGATATCGAGCACCCGGCGGCCAAGATGATGGTTGAGATCGCCAAGACCCAGGACGATGAGGTGGGCGACGGGACCACCACCGCGGTGGTTTTAGCCGGCGAGCTTCTGAAGAAGGCCGAAGAGCTCTTGGACCAGGAGATCCACCCCACCGTCATCGCCTCAGGATACAGGGCCGCCGCCGACAAGGCCATGGGGATCATGAAGAACATGGCCATAAGCGTCTCCCCCGATGACGATGAGCTCTTGAAAAAGATCGCCATCACCGCCATGACCGGCAAGGGCTCCGGCATTGCCAGGATCGAGCTGGCAGATCTGACGGTAAAGGCCGTCAAGGCGATCGTGGACGAGGACGGGACCGTGGACGTCGACAACATCACCGTCGAGAAGAAGGTCGGAGGCAGCATAACCGACTCTCAGCTCGTCTACGGCATGGTGATCGACAAGGAGCGTCTCCATCCCAACATGCCGAAGAAGGTCAAGGACGCCAAGATCGCCCTCCTGAACACGGCCATCGAGATCGAGAAGACCGAGGTCGACGCCAAGATCGAGATCACCTCTCCCGACCAGCTCCAGGCATTCCTGGACCAGGAAGAGACTATGCTGAGGGATATGGTCAACAAGATCGTCAGCACCGGGGCCAACGTCGTCTTCTGCCAGAAGGGGATCGACGACCTCGCCCAGCACTTCCTGGCCAAGGCGGGCGTCTACACCATCAGAAGGATCAAGAAGAGCGACATGGAGAAGCTGGCGAGGGCCACCGGCGGAAGGATCGTCACCAGCATCCACGACCTCGCCGAGAGCGAGCTTGGCCGAGCTGGCCTCGTCGAGGAGAAGAAGATCGCCGGCGACGACATGACCTTCGTCGTGGAGTGCGAGAACCCGAAGTCGGTATCCATAATCCTCAGAGGCGGAACCGAGCACGTCGTCGACGAGCTGGACAGAGCGATGGAGGACGCCCTCCGGGTGGTCGGCGTGGCCCTCGAGGACTCCCTCCTGATGCCCGGCGGCGGCGCTCCCGAGATCGAGCTCGCCCTGCGGCTGAGAGAGTACGCGGCCACCGTCGGCGGAAGAGAGCAGCTGGCGATTGAGGCCTTCGCCGAGGCCCTCGAGATCATACCCAAGACTCTGGCCGAGAACGCCGGTTTTGACCAGATCGACACCCTGGTATCCCTTCGAAGCAGCCACGAGAAGGGGGTCAAGACCGCCGGTCTCGATATGGAGAACGGCGACCCCACCGACATGCAGGAGAAGGGCGTCGTCGAGCCGATGAGGGTCAAGACCCAGGCCATCAACTCCGCAGCCGAGGCCGCGGTCATGATCCTCAGGATCGATGACGTCATAGCCTCCAAGTCCGGCGGCGAGGGTGGCATGCCCGGCGGCATGCCCGGCGGAATGGGCGGAATGGGCGACATGGGAGAGGATTTCTGAGCCCCTCCCAAAACCATCTCTCTTTTTCCTCTTTTTCCCTGAAACCCAAAAATTCGCAGCTCAAAACTCTCTGCAACTCTTGGTCTTCGTCACCTCCTCGAGGGCGGGCCGGTAGAACTTCTCGGTGTACTCTTTTACCATCCTCCTGGATGTGAAGTTAGGTCCCGTCACCCGGATCGCCTCCTTCATCACCTTGATCCAGTCCCGGGGCACGCCCTTGTCGTCCACCCTGTAGTAGAGGGGTATGACCTCCTTCTCCAAGATCTCGTAGATAGTCTCGGCGTCACGTCTATCCCTGACGTAGTCGTTGGGGTCCTCCGCCCCCTCGAAGCCCCAGCCGTTTTTGCCGTTGTATCCCTCGACCCACCAGCCGTCGAAGATGCTGAGCTGTGGGACGCCGTTGAGGGAGGCCTTCATGCCGCTGGTCCCCGAGGCCTCCATCGGCGGCCTGGGGTTGTTCACCCAGACGTCCACCCCGTGGACCAGGTACTGGGCTAGGTACTGGTCGTAGTCCTCGACGAAGGCGATCCTCCCCTCAAACCCCTTGTCGGCGGCGGCGTTGAAGACCTGCTGAAGGAGGAGCTTGCTCTGCTGGTCGTCGGGATGGGCTTTCCCGGCGAATATTATCTGGACGGGCCTCTGGGGGTCGGTGAGGATCTTTCGGAGCCTTTCGGCGTCCCTGAGCAGCAGGGTCGCCCTCTTGTAGGAGGCGAACCTCCGGGCGAAGCCGAGGGTCAGGGTCTGAGGGTCCAGAAGAGTTCCGAAGGCCATTATCGTCCGGGAGTCGGACTCGGGGTCTCTCCACTTCTCCCTCGCCCTATCCTTCACCTTGTTTATAAGAGCCCTCTTCATCCTCCGATGCTGCGTCCAGAGCAGCTCGTCGGGTATCTCGCCGATCAGCTCCCAGATCGCTGAGTTGTCGTGCTTTTCGAGCCAGTCGCGGCCGAGGTGCTCGATGAATGTGACGTTCCCAAGCCTTCTGTCGATCCATGTGGGGACGTGAATCCCGTTGGTGACGTAATCTATGGGGATCTCATCTTCGGGGAGGTCTGGCCAGAGGTGGCGCCACATGCTCCTGGTAACCTCTTGGTGGCGTCTGCTGACGCAGTTTCGGTATTTGGACATCCTGAGGGCGAAGACGGTCATGTTGAAGCCGCCCGCGGGGTCACCTGGGTCGATCCCGAGCTCGAAGAACTCGTCGCGACTCATGCCGATCCCTCGGAGGTAAGGCCCGAAGTACTTGTCCATCAGCTCGAAGGAGAACTTGTCGTGGCCTGCGGGAACCGGCGTGTGGGTGGTGAAGACCGTCGTCTCCCTGACGTGCTCTGCTGCCTTCTCGAGGCTCATCCCCTCCTCGACATATCTCCTGATCCTCTCCAGGATGGCGAAGGCGGGATGGCCCTCGTTCAGGTGCAGGACGGACGGCTCGATCCCCAGGGCCTTCAGGACCCGCACCCCACCTATCCCCAGGACGATCTCCTGCCTCAGCCTCTGCTCGGGATCGCCAGTATAGAGCCGGTCGGATATGCTCCGGTCCCAGGGATCGTTAGCGTCGACGGCGGTGTCCATAAGGTAGAGGTCGGTCTTTCCCACCTGGACCTTCCAGACCTCGGCGTATATCTTTCCCTCCAGAAGCGGAATCTCGACGAGAAGGGTGTCGCCCGCCTCGTCCCGGAGTCTCCGGACCGGGGCGTTCTCTCTGTCCAGCCTCTCACAGGCTCCGGCCTGCCAGCCGTCTGGAGTGATCCTCTGGAGGAGGTAGCCCTCGGGATACATGAATCCGATCCCCAGGGAGGGGACTCCGAGGTCGCTGCACTCCTTGAGGTAATCTCCGGCGAGGAAGCCGAGCCCTCCAGCGTAGACGGGGAGGGCGTGGTGGAGGCCGTACTCGGCTGAGAAGTAGGCTATCGTCCTCTCCCGAGGATCTGCGATGCTGGTGCAGAACCAGCCGCTTGCGGGGTCCATGTCCGCCTCGAACCTCGCCATGACGGCGTCGTAGTACCGGAGGAACCGGGGGTCGAGGGAGGCGAGCTTAAGAACGCCTTCGTCGAGCTCGTGCATCATCTTGACGGGATTGTGGCCGTTTCTGCTCCAGGCCGCCCGTCCTCCCAGCATTATGAATAGCTCTCTCCCCTCGGGATGCCAGCTCCACCAGAGGTTGTA